>NZ_DJGL01000066.1:0-68698 GCF_002432735.1 Mesotoga sp. UBA5847
TGGCACACTGCAACTTGGAACTAGAAACCTGCAACTGCTCTTCGAAGGACGGCTCTTCACAGCGTTCAGCGTTGAGCGAATCAAAATGATGCTGAACGACCGGCTTACTGAACCCACGACTCCAAAGAAATATTCAGCTCGACACAGGCAATCTCTCTTTCCTTTTCGAATTCTCTGCTCTATATATGTACGGACATTACTTCATGAAAACACGAAAGAAATCGAAGAGAACCGATCTTTTCGGTGTTCGAGCAACGAATGAGAAAGATATCGGGCGAAGTCAGGCTCTGATCATCGCAGAATGTCTATAATTCAATTTGGTGAGCCATTCGATGTTTTGCTAGAATATGATCATAAATTGATTCTTCTCTTAACATCATCGATTATTTTGGCTTTGGAGCATTCGGAACAGACTTTTTTGCGGAACTGATTTGTGAGGAACTTTCTGTTTTGCAACTAGGTACGTACATATAAATGTTTTCCGATCAGCATTCGTCTAAGCCTTGACTTTCGAATCCAACTCATACCAAACACTCATTCACGGAAGATATATCTTAATTGTTTAGAGGTCTGACAGATTGAAACAATCCACTCTTTTGGGGGGTGATATGACAAGCTAAAGAGTGAACACCTGATTGCGATCTGTTCTTTTTCGACTATCAAACGTTTACCTTTATTAGGAGGTGAAACAAATGAGAAAGTTGATGTTTCTGGCACTTGCGCTGGTTGTCGCTGTTAGCTTCTCTTTCGGTGTAACGATTACGATGATGACGCCGCTTACCGGAGCTGACGGCGCTTACATGGACGAGATTGTTGCAAGGTTCAATGCCGAACATCCGGATATTGAAGTCGTCCATGTTGTGGTAGAGTCTTCTCTTGATATGAAGAACAAGCTCTCGATGGGTATTGCATCCAAGACAGCCCCCGAGATCATGTTCATCAGGAAATTCGACATGCCTCTCTATCTGGAACACTTCAAGGGCTTCACAGCGGAAGAATGGCTTAACAAGTATGGAATTGACACTGACGACATCTTCCCGGGTGTCCTCGACGGACTTGTAGTAGATGGTAAAATCGTCGGTATTCCAATGGACATATGGCTGTTCTACATGGCCTACAACAGAGGAAACTTCGCAAAGGTCGGTCTCGATCCTGACAACCCGCCGAAGACAAGAGAAGAGTTTATTTCCGCAATGGAAGCTTTAATTCCCATTACACCTCCAGGACTTACTCCATACTACGAAAACCCTGCCTGGACATGGATCTGGTTCCACCTTCTCTGGCAGCACGGCGGAGAAGTGTTGACAGACGACTTTAAGGAGCCGGCATTCGAGAAAGCCGGAATCGAAGTCTGCAAGCTGATGCTCGAGATGCAGGACAAGGGTATTCTTCCCATGCAGGTAGCCGACCCTGGCGTGTCCTTCCAGTCCGGGGAGAGCACAGTATTGATAACCGGTATCTGGACCATTAAGCCCTGGATGGAACAGCTGGGTGAGGATTTCGGTTATGCGGTAGCTCCTCAGTTAGGCAACACCAAGGCCGTATTTGGAGGTTCTCACGTACTGGCAATGCCAAGAGTCATGGTCGAAGATCCTAAGACACTTGAAGCCGCGACAACATTCATCAAGTATCTATGGGACCACGCGATTGATTGGTACGAAGCGGGACAGACTCCTGCAAGAAAATCACTCGCCGAGAGTCAGGAGTTGAAAGAGAGACTGCCTCACATTTACGCAGTATCTCAGGATTCCGAATACGTAAGACAGTTCCAGATGTTCCCGCTGATATCGGAAATAGAGGCCGAAATAGCAGTCTACCTTGAGGAAATATTGGTGCTGCACTCGATATCTCCGGAAGCTGGTATGAAGGAAGCTTCGTTCGCCGTTCAGGAAATTCTTGACGACTACTGGTCAAGAAACTAATCGCAGATAAGTAATCGCTTTACTTGGTGAAGGGAGGAGGAGTAATTGACACGATCACATTCAAAATCACCTAAACGATTCCGCAGGGAGATAGGATCGTGGTTGTTCCTTCTCCCTCACCTATTCTTCTTCGCTCTATTTGTTGTGGTTCCACTGGTTTTCGGTCTCGTAATTAGTTTCTTCAACTGGAGTCTTCTCAAGGATAACGTGTTTGTCGGTTTTGACAACTACATTCGAACGTGGAATGATTCAAGATTTTGGCCCACGGTTCAGCACACAGTGGTTTTTGCGATAATCAGTGTTCCACTCACGATAATCGTTGCCATTATCTTTGCACACATTCTCAAGAAGAAGAGGTTTGGCCAACTATGGCTTCTAATTGCATTTGTTTCACCGGCATTCTTTGGTTCTGTAGGTATTCTTAGTTCATGGAAGTGGATCTTCGCTTCTTTTCCTTCTGGATTAGCAAATTACTATCTCAACAAGGTTGGCGCGATAAACAACGCGGTTTCATGGTTTGGCAGCACATCAGTTGCTTGGGGAGTGATTATCCTGGTAACTGTATGGTGGATTGTGGGGTTCAGCATTTTGCTTTACTTGGGAGCCCTGCAGAGAATTCCCCCCGAACAATACGAATCGGCAAAACTAGATGGCGCAGGCCCGTGGAAAAGATTCTTATATATCACTTTACCCTGGATCAAGAGCGTGCTATTTTTCGACGTTGTTCGACAAGCCATACTGGCCTTTGGACTCTTTGATCAGGCTTACATTCTCTCCGCAGGGGGGCCGGCCGGAACTACTCGTACTCTGGTTTATTACCTATACCTTGTTGGATTTGAGAGACAGGATTTCGGAAGAGCTGCAGCGATTTCCTGGTATATATTTGCGATCGTACTGATTTTTGCTGTGATTCAACTTGTACTGGTCACCAAATCGATACGATCGACGGAGGGGTGAGATAATGGCTTCTACAGTTGCGAAAAACAAGAAAAAGCTCAGCAAACGAATGACTGCAGCGATTATTACTGTTTTTCTCTGGGCCTTTGCAGCTTTCTGGTTTGCGCCAATTTTCTGGATGTTGTCAACTTCAATGAAGTCAACCACACTTGCTGTGATTGAAACTCCCCCGCAATGGATACCCAATAACCCAACACTCGAGAACTACAAAATAATCTTTGCACCCTCGGGAGGCCTTTCGCTAATAAAGGCGACATTAAATAGCGTGATTGTCGCTGTGAGCTCAACACTGGCTACTCTAATGCTTTCAGTCCCTGCGGCGTACGCGTTGTCTCGACTGAGGTTCAGGGGAAGAATGTTCATCTTCTGGATGTATGTTGCGGTCCTGGCCTTTCCAGCAGTGCTGTTTTTGATACCCCACTTCTTCATAATTAACGGAATGGGATTAACAAACTCCTATCTCGCTCTGATCTTACCAGGCCTTGGAGGAACGTTTGGCGTCTTCCTCTTGAGGCAATATATGCTAGATATTCCCAAAGAGCTGGAGGACGCGGCCTGGATAGACGGCTGCTCCAAGTTCAGGTTCCTAATAAGCATAGTGATTCCTTACATTAAGCCGGCAATGCTAGTGCTTTCATTAATGACCTTTTTGGGTTCGTGGAATAGTTTCCTTTGGCCACTGCTCATTCTAAGCAAAGCAGATAAGTTCACACTACCTATTGCACTAATAAGGTTTAGCGCGGGATGGGGAGACCCGTATAGAGGTATTGGGCCTATGATGGCAGGAGCTTTCTTCTCTGTCGCCCCATCTCTGATAATTTTCATCGCATTCCACAGATACTTGATGAAAGGAATCTCCCTGGGATCTCTTGGAAAGGAGTAGATGCCATGTCTAAAATACTGAAGTCTTTTCGGAAAATAGGAGAAGAAGAGTCAGCAATGACCCCAAGGACTTGTCTTCTGTTGATCTTGGGCTTGCTTGTTTGCAGTCTATCTTTTGGAGGTAGTGTTTTGCCTATCGATATTGATGTAAGCACTTTCGAAGAAAGGATAGAGACCGACAGAAAAGTACAGGTTGAGATAGAAATCGTAGATAGAGATGGAGAAGAATTAGATAGCATTTCGGTGTCCGCCAAGCAACTTTCACATGAGTTCTACTTCGGAAATGCTCCCGAATACCTGCTTTACGCTTACGCTCAAACCAGTTACAACCGTGGAAGGAGATTCGGGATCAGACCACTGCCCGAGGAAGATCTCCAGGAATATAAGCGTTTGTATCTTGAGCTCTTCAACTTCGCCACTCTTCCCTCCTTCTATTGGGCAGACTATGAGTCCACAGAAGGAAGAATTCGGTTGGCCGAGGCCTCTAAGAAGATCGCCCAATGGCTGGGTGAAAACGAAGTCCCGGTTAAGGGTCACACACTTGTTTGGGGGAATCCGCCGAGCGTAGGTGTGCCCGCCTGGGTAGAAGTGAAAGGAAAGCTCGGTCAATGGGCAGAAGTACGGGAATATCTCTTTTCGAGAGTTGTTAGGGAAGTCGAAGAGTTCAAGGATCTCATTCAATACTGGGATGTCGTTAATGAGCCTATTGTTCAACCCTGGTTCGACTCGATAGGTTCGGACTATATTGCCGAGTCGTTTAGAATAGTTAAGGAAACCGACCCCGACGCCATTACAGTTCTAAACGAATACGGGGTGTTGGTGAATGAGCGGACCAGGCGAGCCTTCATTTCAAGAGCCCGGCAACTCATAAATGAAGGAACTCCCATAGATGTGATTGGGGCCGAAGCGCATATTTTCACTGCTCAGGATCTGCTTGGTCAGCTGCGATCCTTGGAAAGCATATATCTTGCAATTGACGAGTTGGCTCAGCTGGGAAAACCTATTCATATATCGGAGTTTCAGATTCCTCTTCCGGCCGTGATAGATGCTTTCGACGTCTCCATAAGCGAGGCAGAAGAGATACAGGCCGAGATCGCCAGGATATTCTACAAAGTCTTCTTCAGCCATCCGGCGGTCGAGGCAATAACGTACTGGAATTTCTACAGGGCATGGCAGTCAGGCAGCGGATTTCTGCGCGACGATCTCTCGATAAAACCGATCTTTGATGAGTTGAAGAAGCTTATACACGAAGAATGGAAAACCTCTGTCCGTCTCGAGACGGATATTTCGGGCAAAGTGGCTTTCAACGGTTTTGCTGGTAAGTACGAGGTCTCGGTGGAAAGCGGAGCTATGTCAGAGACATTCATTATTGACGTTAAGAAGGGTGAGAAGAATGAATTCACCCTTGTTCTCGGGCAATGAATGGAGTGCTCTAAATGAAAACAGTCGCCATTTTATATACCTTTGTTCTCATGATGGTTCTTATTCCGGAAACTCTTGTTGCGAATACAGGTCATGTGCTGACAATAGATCCCAGCAATCCCGGTCCCGAGATAAGTCCCTTACTCTACGGCGTATTTTTCGAAGACATAAACCATGCGGTAGATGGCGGTCTATACGCTGAGTTGGTAAGAAATCGATCTTTCGAACACAGAGATCCTCTCGAAGGCTGGGTTGCAGTCTTTGAAACCGGTTGCCAGGCCACCTTCTCGGTTGACTCGGACCTGCCGCTTAATGAGAACAATCCCCATTACTTGACTTTTGATATTGAATCCGAAAACAGATCAGTATCGCTTTCCAACAACGGTTACGACGGCATTCCTTTGAAGGAAGGAAAACGCTACGAGTTTTCCGTGTTCATTCGAGGCAATTCGGAATACAGCGGTGAAATAACAGTTCTACTAACGGATGAGAAGAGCAACACAATCGTTGAAGCAAGCCTCGGATCGGTTTTCGGCGCTGAGTGGGAGAAGTATTCGGTCGAATTCGTAATTCCCGAAGACTGCGGCAATGGCAGGCTTTTACTTACATTGAAAGGTGCCGGCGAGGTTTGCCTGGACATGATTTCGCTTTTCCCTGAAGAGAACTGGAACGGCATGAGGGTAGATCTTCTAAAGATGCTTGAAGAGCTTAAGCCTGGTTTCGTAAGGTTTCCGGGCGGCTGCCTCGTTGAAGGCGACAGCCTGGAGAACGCCTATCGATGGAAGGATACAATCGGACCGGTAGAAGAGAGGAAGGCAAACTACAACCTCTGGGGCTATCACCAGTCATACGGCATCGGATTCTTCGAATATCTCCTCCTGTCGGAACACCTGGAAGCAGAGCCCATACCAATCTTCAACTCGGGCATGTCGTGTCAGGTTCGGGGAGCCGAGTACTGCCCAATTGATGAGATGGACGAATGGATTGAAAATGTTCTTGACTTCATAGAGTTTGCAAATGGGCCAAAGAATTCACTCTGGGGTTCAAAGCGTGTCGAGCTTGGTCATCCCGAGCCCTTCAACGTCAAGTATATTGGTATAGGAAACGAGAATTGGGGCACGGAATATCATGATCGCTTCCCGATGTTCAGAGATGCTGTCAAAGCGAAGTATCCTGAAATCATCATTGTTTTCAGCGGCCCGCCTTCTTATGAAGGAGCTTCATTCAACAGGGCGTGGAGATGGGCAAGAGAAAACGAAGTCGAAATTCTTGATGAGCACATGTATGCCGTTCCGGAATGGATGTTGAGAAACACGGATAGATACGACAAGTACGACAGATCCGGTCCAAAGGTCATGCTTGGAGAATACGCAGCCCACGCGGCCGGGACAAGGAACACCCTTCAAGCAGCAATGGCGGAAGCAGCTTTGATGACTGGCCTTGAACGCAATTCAGACATAGTTTTTATGGCGGCTTACGCGCCCCTATTCAACAGGCCGGGCTGGTCGCAGTGGACGCCGGACCTCATCTGGTTCGACAACGCAAGAGTGTATGGAACACCAAGTTATCATGTTCAGAAACTCTTCAATGAGAATCTCGGAGATGTAGTAATACCTTCTGAGCTTACCGACGAGAATCTCGAGGTTATCGGTTACTGGTTCAAGTCGCTGTACCACGTCTGCGAGTATGATCGTGAAACGGAGAACTTAATCATAAAGATTGTGAATCCATGGCCCGAAGAGAAAGAGGTCAGAGTCGAAATTGGCGAAAAACTTGAGATCAGGGGGCAGGGAGAAGTCATTCTGATGACGTCCGACAGCATCTTCGATGAAAACACTTTCCAGAACCCGGACAAGGTACTGCCCAAGAAATATGATCTATCGGGTCTATCAAACGAGTTTACTTTTACCTTTGCAGAAAATTCCATAACGATACTGAGATTGAAAGCAGTTGGCTTATAGAGTGATTATCTAATTTACTGGGGAGGGAATGAAGTGCAGACAGCCGTAAAAATCTGGCCTAGGAAGATCGGAAAGATTGACAATATGATCTACGGTCACTTCACAGAGCATCTAGGAAGATGCATTTACGACGGCATCTATAACGAGAAATCACCAAAATCAGATTCTAGGGGTTTCAGAAGAGACGTCATGGACGCCGTGAAGAACATAAAATGTCCCATCTTAAGATGGCCTGGCGGAAACTTTGTGTCTGCCTACCACTGGCAAGACGGCATGGGCCCTCTCGAAAAACGCCCTCAACTTCTGAATTACATCTGGGGAGGTGTGGAGTCAAACAGATTTGGGACTGATGAATTCATAGAGTATTGTCGCGAAATCGATGCCGAGCCATATCTGGCCGTTAGTCTAGGAACGGCGACTCTAGACGAAGCAATGGCCTGGCTAGAATACTGCAATCTAGACACCCCGACGAAATTCGCTCGAATGAGAAGAGAAAATGGCCATCCAGAGCCCTACCATGTTAAGTACTGGGGAATAGGGAACGAAGTGTACGGCCCCTGGCAGGTCGGCCATTGCAGTGCTGCCGAGTACGCAGAAAGACTCCGCCAGTACACTCAGTTCATGAAGGGTGTGGATCCGTCGATTAAGGTAATCGCAGTCGGAGCCGATAACCCCGACTGGGACATGACCGTGTTGAAACACGTGGGTCATCTGATAGATTACATCTCTATCCATCAGTATCACGGCTGTGACGACTACTTTGGGACCGTTGCCTCCGTCTACTACTGTGAACAGAGGCTTAAGCTCCTGGAGGGGCTGATAAAACACCTGCGTCTGGATCACGTAAAGATCTCCTTTGATGAATGGAACATCTGGTACAAAATCAGCGCGGAAAGGAAAGGCGCCGAGAAGAGAATCGTGCTTCTGGAGGAACCCTACGCCTTGAAAGACGGTCTCTTTGCGGCAGGGATTTTCGCTGTGATGCATCGTATGGCTAATACAGTTCAGATGGCCAATCTTGCGCAAATGGTAAACGCACTCGGTATGATAAAGACCAAGGGCGACGAAATGGTACTGACTCCCATCTATCATGCATTTGATCTATTTGTGAATCATACCGGAAGAACTGTCCTGGACATGGCGATTGGTTCTGAAACTTACGAAATAAGCTCCAAGACATTTGTCGAGGGTCGAAACAGCTTCAAGCTCAGCGAAGTTCCCTATGTTGATGGATCGGCCACCTTTAACGAAGATAAGAATATTTTGAGCGTCGCCCTTATTAACTACTATCAGAAGGATGTAGAAGTCTCTCTCGATCTTTCGGGAATCGAAGTCCAGAAGAGGGCCGTCCAGCATGTTCTGACGGGATCTGCTCCCGATGAAATGAATGACTTTGAAAATCCAGAGCGAATAAAACTTGGGAGCAAAGAGCTGACCTCCTGCTCTCCGGAAATGACTGTGAAGCTCGATTCGATGTCGGCAAATGTAATCGAGTTTTCTCTGGACGGAAAGCTATAACCCTTTGAAAAAGGATTACCTCCAGCACAAGTTCAGGCAATGAGAGTTTTTTGACCTGAGGAGAAGGCATTCTGGAGGCTCTGAAAGGAAGAGTCTTCAACTGAGAATAGTTTGGAACAGAGCAAAACAATCAACTTGACCTTGTGTCTAGAAGGAATTTGTTTGTTGCCCGCGAATCTATCGTGTTGCCGGTATTCAAGTGAGTATAATGCCTGCCGTCTTGTGAGCATTTAAATGCAACAGTGCCTGGAGTTCGACTCCGGCGAGTCCGGTCTGGATGAGGTAAAATCGTGGTTAAGGCATAAAATCGACGAAATCTAGAAGGTGATGTGTATGTACTTAATCGGATGTGATATTGGCACCCAGGGAACAAAGAGTGTAATGGTGAATGAAAGAGGAGAGGTTCTAGTTGAAGCTCAAAGAGAATATGACGTCATTAAGCCCGGTTCAAACTGGGCCGAGCAGTGGCCCGATGTTTGGGTCAAGGCGGCTTTCGAGACCATAAAAGAGGTGTCTGAGAAGTCGGGAGTCGAGAAAAAGGAAATAGCTGCCCTGGCCATTAGCGGGCTTTATGGAGGGTCAGGAGTCCCTGTTGACAGTGGAATGAAGCCTCTGCACCCTTGTCTCATCTGGATGGACAGACGAGCGACATCGCAGACCTCCTGGGTGAAGGAAAACATATCAAGAGACAAGATCTTTTCGATTACGGGAAACTATGTGGATTCCTATTATGGATTCACGAAGATAATGTGGCTTAGAGACAACAGGCCGGATATCTGGAAAAAGATATATCAATTCGTGACACCGAAGGATTACATGATTTATCGGCTTACAGGTGAAAACGCGATTGATTACTCCTCGGCAGGTAATATTGGCGGAGTATTCGACATAAGAAAACTTACCTGGTCGAAAGAGATGTGTGAGGCCCTTGGTATACCCATTGAATACCTTCCTGAAAGAATCGTCAAGTCGAGTGATATCGTCGGCAGAGTAACTGCCGAAAGCTCAAAGCTGTGCGGCCTGCTCGAAGGAACTCCTGTGGTCTCAGGGGGGATAGATGCCCCGGTGGCTCAGCTTTCGGCCGGAGCGCTTGAAGAAGGCGAACACGTTGCAATGGTCGGAACCTCTACCTGCTGGGGTACCGTACATGACGGCAAGGATCTGCCGTTTGGTTTGGTGAGCTTCCCATATGTGGTAAACGACACTGAAAGAATCTACTCTTTTGGAGGCTCGGCAACTACCGGAGCCCTTGCCAAGTGGTTCAAGGAAGAGTTTGCCGACAGCGAAGAGTCTGTTGGACGCAGGACAGGCAGGTCTCCATATCAGCTCCTCGACATGGAAGTTGAAAAGATTCCTGCAGGAAGTGACGGAATCGTGGTACTTCCTTATTTCATGGGTGAAAGGTCGCCAATTTGGGATCCCTTTGCGAAGGGTGTATTCTTTGGAGTCACGCTCGTTCACACAAGAGCCCATATGTACAAGGCACTCATGGAAGGTGCTGCATACGCTCTCAGACATAATATAGAAAACGGGATTAAGGCAGGACTCAAGCTCGACGACGAATGTTTGATAGTTGGCGGAGTTGCAAAATCAACAGCCTGGAACAGGATTTTTGCAGATATAACCGGTTACAAAATGAGACAGGTATCCAGTCTAGTTGAAGCACCGTTTGGCGATGCCTTCCTTGCAGGGCTAGGTGTCGGATTGATAGACAAGCCGGAAAGAATAAAGGAGTGGGTGAAGTTCCGAGATCCTATAAGCCCAAATTCCGAAAACCAGAGGGTTTACGAGAAACAGTACTTGATTTTCCGAGAGCTCTACGAAAAAACGAAGGAGATAATGTGGAAGATGCACTAGGAACGGGTAAGGAGTTAGAGCCAGAAAGACAGGTCGCTAAGCCGAGAATCCTCATACGATGTGTTTTCGGTTGATGCATCTACGGCAGGCCCCTGGTCTTATCGTAACTTCAGCCCACACCTATGCCCCAGTCTCGATTGGATTGCTGATCGTCTGCTTCAGCTGACTGGTCAAGGTTCTTTTGTCTTCCAGACTATTTCAAGAGAGTATGTCAGTGGTTCAGTCGTGACTGGTATGTAATCCTGTCGATTTCACACAGCCCTCGATTTGTCTTCACCCACAAAGAGAGGGCACAAGATCAAGAGCTCCAGGAAATGATTCACGCTACATGGCCTGAGACACAGAATTAAGAACTGACTGTGATGGTGAAGGGTCAGCGAAGTGACGGGAGAGATTTGGACTGCGAGGAATCACTTCCGGCAGGGAGCAGCCGGTAAAACGGCACTCCATGCTCTCCGGGGTCAGACAATCTGTTTTTGACTGGAAGCGGTGAGAGATACTCATGGTCAAAGATTAGATACACACTGAGATCCTGATCATTCAACAGCTCTCCTATGACCGATAGGATCGGCAAACAGAAAGGGCATAAGGTATAAATCATTCCAAGTCGGTGGAACCTTAACTGAGATCAAAACTCTCTGGATGAATGTTTGTATTTCGAAAAGGAGGACTGATTACTATTATTAGAGACCTTGAGGTGTGGTTTATAACGGGAAGTCAGGAGCTTTATGGAAAGGAAGTACTGAAAAAGGTCGAAGAGAATTCGAAGAAACTAGTAGATGCACTCAACGATGCAATTTCAACTCCTGTAAAGATTGCCTGGAAACCAGTGTTGAAGGATGCAGATCAGATAAAGAAAGTAATTGATGAAGCTAACTCCAGCAAAGTCTGCATAGGTTTGATAGCCTGGATGCACACGTTTTCACCCGCGAAGATGTGGATTGCCGGACTGAAATCACTTGAAAAGCCTTTCCTTCACTTCCATACTCAGTTCGAGCAGAAGATACCCTGGAATACCATCGATATGGACTACATGAACACAAACCAGTCCGCACACGGAGGAAGAGAATTCGGCTTCATCTCTGCAAGGCTTGAACTCAAGCGCAAAGTCATCGCAGGACACTGGAGTGACTCTAAGGTCATATCGAAGCTGGAAGACTGGATTAGGGCGGCGCTCGGCTGGAATGAAGCTCATACACTCAAGGTCGCAAGACTTGGCGACAACATGAGAGATGTTGCAGTTACTGAGGGAAACAAGGTCGACGCTCAGATTGACTTTGGTTATGAAGTTCATGGTTTCGCTGTTGGCGACTACATAGAGGGCTACTTCAAACAAGTCAAGAGAAGCGAAGCTGAGGAACTGGTGAACAGGTATCTGGAGGAATATCCCATCAGGAAATCAACAGTCTCTGAAGAAGTCTTTCAGGCATCTATAAGGGAAGCCGCTAGAATCGAAATCGCACTTCGAAGGTTTCTGGAAAAGGGCGGATTCAAAGCATTCACAACCACTTTTCAGGACCTCCACGGGATGAGACAGCTTCCGGGAATTGCTGTACAGAGACTTATGAGAGATGGTTACGGATTCGGGGGTGAAGGTGACTGGAAGTCCGCGGCCCTTGTAAGAATTATGAAAGTGATGGCCGAAGGCATAGATATTGGAACCTCGTTCATCGAAGACTACATTTATCATTTTGAACCGGGGAACATAATGGAACTGGGATCTCACATGCTAGAAGTTTGTGAATCCATAGCGGACGGTACACCTTCCCTTGAAGTGCATCCCCTTTCAATTGGAGGGAAAGAACCCCCAGCGAGACTGGTATTCAATGCAAAGGAAGGCCCTGCAGTCCAGGCCTGCATAGTCGAGTTCGGAGACAGGTTCAGGATGATAGTCAATGAACTAGAAGTAGTGAAGCAGCACGAGGATATGCCGAAGCTCCCTGTTGCAAGGGCGCTATGGGTTCCAAAGCCAGATCTGGCAACAGCAGCGACCGCGTGGATACTTGCCGGCGGGGCGCATCATTCAAGTATGAGCTACACCGTTACTGCCGAACAGCTTGAAGACCTTAGTGACATGTTTGGAATTGAGATAGTAGTAATTGACGATAAGACTGATATCACGGAGTTCAAGAAGGAGCTTAGATACAACGAGGTATACTACAAATTGAAGAAGCTGTAATTTGCAGGTTTGAATCGCTGAAAGTGTAAGCAAATTCCTTGGTAGGGGGAAGCCTATGCTACGTGAACTAAAAGAGGAAGTCTACAGAGCGAATGTTACGCTCATTGAATCCGGACTGGTAAAACTCACGTGGGGAAACGCAAGCGGAATCTCCAGAAAGGAGCGTCTCGTAGTCATTAAGCCGAGCGGGGTAGACTATTCCGATCTTTCCCCCGACAATATGGTTGTTGTAGATCTTGAAGGAAGAGTGGTCGAAGGAGAGCTGAGGCCTTCTTCCGACACTCCAACTCACGTTCTTCTTTACAGATGCTTCGGGGAAATCGGCGGCGTGGTCCATACCCACTCAACCTGGGCAACTTCGTGGGCACAGGCGGGAAAAAACATTCCCTGCTTTGGGACAACTCACGCCGATCACTTCTACAATGAAGTACCTTGTACTAGATTTCTGAACGCCGAAGAGACAGAGACTGATTACGAGTTGAACACAGGCAGGGTAATCGAAGAAGCTTTTTCCGACAGAGATTACCTCGGAACCCCGGGGGTCCTCGTCGCCGGTCATGGGCCCTTCACATGGGGAAAGGATGTGCTGGACGCAGTCAAGAACGGCATAATTCTTGAAGAGATAGCCAAGACGGCATGTCTTTCACTTCTGATAAACGCGGAAACAAGCATCCTTCCAAGATACATAATGGACAAACACTATTTCCGAAAGCATGGGAAAGACGCGTACTATGGACAAGATCCGAAAAACAAGTGAATAGTACAACCGTTAGGAACTTTGGCAGTGATATCTCTTGTGAGTCTGTTTCACTGACTGACTTTTTGGAAGAAGTTCCTTTTCGGACGCAGCATTAAGTTCATATACTGTCCTTTTCATTTTGAGCGGCAGGCACTCTCCGGCCTCTAGCAAAACCGTGGACTCTATCGAGAACCAGATGAAGATAATAGCCGACAGAACCTGAAACACCGAGAAACAGCACTTCTGTGTAGTTCATCTCGCCCCCAAGAAGTTCCGATCTTAGAAGCACCGTTGTCACGATGATCAGGCCATAGAGAAATCCTCCCCATAACGAATGAAAGAAGCCCCTGTGACTGAGAAGATTTATCGCTTTTGAGACGATCACGCCCAATGCAATAGCAAGGGAAAAGGAAATTGCAACCGCAAGAGACATAGAATTTAGCCAGGATAGAACGATAGGCTGAATCTCTGGCGAAATCACCGAAGAGTAAAAGACGCAGGCAAAGAGACCAGCGATAAGCACTTCGAAGATTCTCTTTATTAAAGCGTTTTTTGAATCAATATCGGGTACATCGCTTCCCAACAAAAACAAGAGATATCCATAGCCTATCAGCCTGCTGTCTTGAAGAGGAGAGACATGCAAGAGCTCGATTGTAGTCAGTGAGAGAAAGATGAAGACAGGATAAGTCGCTATTCCCCAGTAAACATGCGTTCTAAAGTCCGGCATCGGCATCACTGCCAAATTTCGTTCCCTGACTCGAGACATCGACATACAGAAGCACGTCTTTCAGAGATATGCTCATACCACACTCTACTTCCTCCGGAACGGATTCACTCACATCCAGCGGATAAAGAGCCGTGCGGTCGCACAGAGAAAGGTTTACTCTCGAAAACCGCCTGTAGATTGCCGTTATTTCTTCTTCTTCGACATTCAGCCCAATGGTTGCCGTTATTCCAGACATGAAGAGGTATTCAAGCTCGTCGGGTTCGATCTTCATTGACTCAGAGTAGAGTGTCCCCTCAACAGGTAAACAGAAGAGAATCAACTCTCTTGAAAGATTTAGAAAGGGTGTTCCTTCAAGCCTTTCATACATTCTATACTTATCGATTGTTTTTTCGTCTGCAAGTAAGACCTGTCCGGAGTATTCGATAAGATCCCCGGCCTTCAATCTCCGGATGTTCTTTATAGATATCGGATAAAACATCTTCAAAGTCTGTCTTGCCAAGATACACCACCCTATTCGTCAAGCGGAAAATCTCTGTGAATAAATTCCAGCATCTTGTCTACCGTCTCAGATATAAATTTCGAGTAGAACTTGTAGAATTCCTCGAGCCTATCGTATACCGGCTTGGATTCAACCAGATCGATTTCGAAGACGGTTGAAACCGGTCTCGCTATTTTCATGTTAGGAGTGACGCTGGCGTTCCTCAGAACACCGCACTTCTTTGTGACTTCGATCCTGAATAATCTTGAAAGTTCCAGTATTATTGAACGGTCGATACTCTCGTTTATTTTGGGAGGACCAAAAGCAATCTTCAAGATATTCTGAAAGGGGAATATCAGGACCTCCCCGTCATCGAACTCTATCCATCTTCTATAGTTGTCTCTGCATATAGAAAAGAGGGCATCGTCAATCATTTCAGGCAGCCTGAAGTAGTCCTTTCCACGGAGAGAATCCTTCAGAATTTCTTTGCGAAGAAGTCTTTCATTGCCATAATAAGCGAGGAAGTACAGCTTCAACGGACTCTGAAAGATCGCCCTATGGAATACCAGCTCAGCTCCCTCTTCGAAGACACTGGAGAAATCATCAACGATAGGTTCTTCCTCTTCGTTTGAGAATCTGTATAAGGCGCTGGCCGTCTCGAAAGGAGACGAATTGGAGAGTCCCACAAAGCCTCTGCCCTCACTGTCTACGAAAACTGAAAGAACCGGTGTATTCCCCTTCGAAGTTTGAACTACAAGCGTCATAAAATGGCCGAAAGCATTGTCAAGTCTATCAGACCGCTCAACAACCAGTTTCGCGTAAGATGGAAAATTGCTTTCGACGCTCTCGTAAACCGCCTTGAGCTTGTTTCTATAGCTTTCTGGACCGGCATAGTATGTCACTTAAGGAACACCACCGATGATCGTCCATAGATAGATTTTGCCTCCTGGGCAAACTCTGGATTGTGGCTCTTTGGAAGAACAAACAACGCCCTTCTCGAAATCGTAGGAAGATCGGTAAATCCATCAGTGAAAAGCAGAAGTCCTTCAGGTCTGAGTTTTTCCTGAGCGTAGTCAACGGCAGGCTGAAGATCGGTCTCCCCTCTACCCATCAACTTAAGATCTCTCCACATACCCTTTCCATACTTCATGACACTCTGCACAGTCTCGTCCACCTGCACCAGCCAGACCCGTGAGTCTGTGACTCTAGTAACCTCATCTATCTCACTGAAGAAGGCGTTGAACTCCTCTTCTATTATGCTCCCGCTAGTATCGACTACGACAACGAGTTTTGCTGCGTAATCGTTTCTCCAGCCGGGCTGATCATCATATCTTCTGTTAGGTCTCATAGGAGTTCGGTATCTGCCAACCTGCATCGATGAACCGAAGAACCGCCTAATCATGTTTCTCCAGTCAAGGATCGGGTTGTCAAGAACCAGTTTCATTACCGCCTCAAGACCCTCCGGCATCCCGTCCTTAGCCTTTTCCATAGTCTCTGAGATCACCTGTTTAAGAAGATCCTCAACGAACTCTTTCGGGAGTTCAAACCTTCCAAAATCCTCATGTGAATCGGGCCTGGATATGCTTGAGTCCAGAAGCTCAAGATCAATGGTCTTGTTTTTCTTCATGAAGTCAAGGCCCCAGTCGTGGTAGAACTCTGCCGTCATTCCCGGATGCTGCATCGGAGGTCCAACGAAGAATCTCTCATTATCGGTTCCACAACCTTCCTGGAGAAGAGAGTCCATAGGAAGACTGAAAGCGTCAAGCTCGCGTATGAACTGATTTACTGCGGCATCCATGGATATATCCCAGAGCATCTTCTCTCTGGATTTGTTGACGGGTATCAGAATGTGTCCATTCACTATATGAAGACACTCGTGCTTCAAAAGCGCCTTCGAAAATGTAAGTGGTTTGTTTCGAAGTGTATCCGGATTGTATAGAAGTTGAAATCTCCCCCTGGAGCTCACCCTCAACTTCATCGTCCTGACCGAAGGAGAGGGAATTCTGTCGATGAAGAGAAGCAGGAAATTGTAGAAGGGGCTGTCCTTGCCTAATTCGAAAACAGCCCTTTCCATCAACTCCTCATTTCTCATCCTTTTCGCTCCTCTGAAGGAATTTCAGAACATCATGGTCCATGGCAAGTTCTTCGAGAAGATTCTCGTAGAAGGCCCGTTTTAATCCCTTTTCCCCCTCGACCTGGTGCACAATATGTCTTATTACCGAAAAGAACGAGTCTTTCGGGATGACTCTGCCTATCCTGAGAAGGTTTTCCGAGATTACAGGTACATTCTGGAAGTATTCCTGAACCTGTAAATCATCTATCTCAGAAAGATGCTTTGTGATACGGAGAATCGAGGCGCTAGTCGCCGAGATATCACCTCCAGAGAGTCTCGAAAGGATATTCTCATCCAGTTCGAGAAGCAGAGTTCGGGGAGAAGGAAGGAGCTCGCTGCCCTGAATCTTACTCATGAAAGTTCTGGCCGCTTCCGGTCCTACTATGCCAGCGGCGATTACATAGCCGAACTTTTCGATCTCCATGCTTGAAAGACCCGCGTATACTCTCCCCAATTTGTACCAGCTACGGGGGCTCGGTCTCAATTCCAGCCGCATCGAGACAACCGTGTCTCTTGAAAGAAACTCTGGATACTCACCTATGAAGTTGGTAACAGTCTCCGGCATCTTCTGGAGCTCTGCCCACTTAAGCCATTCTTCTGGATCGGGAGTCAGTTCTATGTGGAAGAATCGCGACATAAAGGCAGGATCCGTAATAAGTTCAACCTGATCATATTCCTCATCCGGCGGATTTGCCGCGGCCATTATCCAACAACCTTCGGGTAGAAAATGGTTGTGTATTCTTCTATCTATTAGAAGTTGCATAATTGCATTCCTGATTGATCTATGAGCCCTATTTATCTCATCTATCATGAGTATCACATTGCCTTCAGTCGGCCACCAATCGGGCCTCAAAAACAAGGTTCGTTCGCCGTCTCTCGACGGCATCCCGATAAGGTCACCTGGCTCCATCTGTGATATGACTAGGATTATCAACTCTCTGCCCGTCTCAGCTGCAATCTCCCTAGCAAGATCGGTCTTTCCTACCCCAAAGTGACCCCAAAGAAGCGGGATCTCCCCGGATTCCATGATCTTCCTGCTCAAGTGTTTTACGTCCTGAACCTTCAAGCCTATCCCTCCAAAATCCTCATTCAGACAAAATTATAGCACAGCGACTTTAACGATGCCCATGTAATGACTGCCCATAGAGCGAGTGGGAATACCAGCCCAAACAACCATGTGAATGGAGAGGCAACCGGAACATTGAGGAAACCAAGAAAGAGTCCGATATCTCTTGCAAGATAGAGGGTAAGTGGAAGGGTAGAAAAAACCGGCAACAGTGTGGAAAGTAAGAACGAGAGTATTGCACCCGGTAGGCTGAGCGCCTTGAAGACATTTCTTGTATCTTTGGTCCCGAAGCTCTTCTCAAGAAAGCCCCCGAACAATGAGAGCGTGAAAATTGTTGGAATCATTAGAATCAGGAAATTCATCATGAAAGCCCTATACTGAGATGCATTTGAAGACACATACAAACCGACAACCAGTATTATCAAAGAATATAGCGAGCTGACGACAATAGACTTTGAAAGCCCAGATTTTATCCTTCTTATTGGAAACAACCATACGCCATCCCCAATCTGACGTTCAAAGGCAAATAGAGCCGTTGAAGAGACAGTTGTGTAGTTACTGAAAAGAAAGACTATAAGACCAAGGAGCTGCAGAACCCCGAAGCTGTTCAGAAGCGCAGGGTTAACAAACACTACTACAGGCACAAACAGCGAGGGATAGAGAAAGGCAAACGTCAGTTTAGGCTCCCTGACCAGCAGAAGGAGATCCTTAATAATCAAACCCAATAGTACGTTGTGTCTCCTAAACCTCTCTTTTGAATGAAGAGCTGCATTTCCTATTGGTCTTGTCATAAGCTTCTGAAGAACGGTTGGATAAACAAAGACTTCTAGGAAGCCAAGCAAAACAAACAAAACTGCCGAAGTAGTAATGAAAACAAGAAGATCCGTGGTCTCTCCGGTTATTGCCCTTACAAAGGGTGTCCAAGGTAGATATGGAGAGGTGATGACTCTCTGGAGACCTCCGAACTGATTGGCAACCTGATCCGGCCTTGCAAGATCTATAGTAGAGAAGTCCATGAAGCGCAACGTGAAAATGAAGACGAAGATAGTCACCATAGTCATCATGGCAGAGAGAGTCTTGAGAAACCGCCCCTTGGAAAGGAATACTATTCCAAAAGAGATAATTGCGGTTATCACCAGAGTGTCAAGCACAAATACAAACAACAAGACCAGGGCCATCCAGAATCTCCCTCCCGAATAGCCAAGCCCTCTCAGTGCAGCCATGAAGATCGGCGCAAATAGGAGTATGGGAAATCCTCCCGCAGCGAGAACCTCAAGCAGTTGTACATTCGCAACCGTAGACTTCTTAACCGGCAAACTGAGCAGCATCTCAGCCCTATCGGAGAAGAAAAGATTCGAAACTACGATTGGAAGATCGCTACCCAGAAGTATAGAGAATATTATCGCGGAAAAAAAGGAGATGACTATTAGCTTCAGGTCAATTCCGGTAAGCTCTTTGAGCTGGTCGGATAAACCTGCAACTCTAGAGAAATTCGGAACAAGAAAGCCTCTCAGATAGAAAGTAATCGGAACACCTATAGCTATCACAATGACTACTGCAAGGAAAGTTGCAATAATCGCTCTCTTACCCTGCCTTGTCAGCATTCTGTAACCTTCTATAGTTCTCCACTTGATGATTACAAAGAAATCCCTCATATGAATATTCTGCCATAAAGAAGCTTGGATTCTTCATAACACATCCCTGAAGAACTTCTGGTTTTGATTTCAGGAAACAGTCGAGCTTGCAGGCTGCTCCATGGGTAGTGGGAAGAATCGCTTGACGCTGGACGCTGATGGAATGAGTTTCAGGTTCCGAGTTGTAAGCTGCCAGATAGTAATAGGTTCAATGCTGTAATAAGAAGGTACGACAGATTACTCCATTCTCAGAAATACTCCCACCCCGATTATTGGAGTAGAAGACCGGTTTCGATCAAATTATTGATTACTTTAATCATCTGAAAGTATATATAAAAAAAGGGAGAGCAAGCTCTCCCTTCAAAGTGATTCTCTTATCAGTACTCTGGCATCTGTGGCATCGGAGCCTGAGGTTTTTCTTCTGGTTTCTCTGTTAGAGTTGCCTCTGTCGTCAGGAGTATTGCTGCGATAGAAGCTGCATTCTGAAGAGCACTTCTTGTTACCTTTGCGGGATCAATGATACCGACCTTGAACATGTCTGTATAGACATCATTCAGAGCATCGTAGCCGTATGCATTGTCATCGCTATGAAGTATCTTGTCGACAACTACTGCTCCGTCTAAACCGGCGTTCTCAACAATCTGTCTGATCGGAGCCTCTAGAGCCTTGAGAACTACCTTAACACCGATCTTGATATCAGGATTCTCTGTGCTGTCAAAGAGTTCCTGAACGGGCTTCTTTGCTCTTGCAAGGACAACTCCGCCTCCAGCAACTATTCCTTCCTCAACTGCCGCTCTTGTAGCGGAGAGAGCATCTTCGATTCTATGTTTCTTCTCCTTCAGCTCTGTCTCTGTCGCAGCACCAACCTTAATTACCGCTACGCCTCCTGAGAGCTTGGCGAGCCTTTCCTGTAGAGTTTCTTTTTCGTATTCGGAAGTTGTCTGATCGATCTGAACTTTGATCTGACCGATTCTCTGCTTGATCTTTTCAGGATCTCCCTTTCCGTCAACGATTATGGTATCGTCCTTCTTAACCTTCACAACACCTGCGCTACCGAGATCGTTTATCGTTGCGTTTTCCAGAGTAAGCCCAACTTCTTCACTTATTACAGTGCCTCCAGTGAGAATGGCGATGTCCTGGAGCATTGCCTTTCTTCTATCCCCGAATCCAGGGGCCTTAACCGCTACTGAATCGAGAGTACCTCTCAGTTTGTTGAGTACGAGGGTGGAAAGTGCTTCGCCTTCAATGTCCTCAGCAATTATGACAAGTGGCTTTCCTGCCTGCGCGACCTTCTCCAGGATCGGGACAAGCGGCTTAACTGCCGAGACCTTCTTATCGGTTATGAGAATTAACGGTTCTTTAATTATCGCTTCCATCTTTTCCGGATCGGAAACGAAGTAAGGAGAGATGTACCCTCTGTCAAACTGCATACCCTCAACGAATTCAACGTGTGTTTCGAGAGTCTTTGAATCTTCTACCGTTATTACTCCATCCTGACCGACCTTGTCCATTGCTTCGGCTATAAGCTCGCCAATTTCAGTGTCATTGGCCGAGATAGCCGCAACGGAAGCGATATCTTCTCTTGAAGAAATCTTCTTGGAGAGAGATCTTATGTGTGAAACGGCAGTCTCGGTTGCTTTCTGGATTCCCTTCTTCATGAGAATAGGGTTGGCTCCGGCTGTAACGTTCTTCAAACCTTCCTTGATCATTGCATGGGCAAGAACTGTGGCTGTTGTGGTTCCGTCACCGGCAATATCATTTGTCTTGGAGGCTACTTCTTTTACGAGCTGCGCTCCAAGGTTTTCGAATTTATCTTCCAGTTCGATCTCCTTTGCAATCGATACACCATCATTGGTTATCGTTGGAGAACCCCAGCTCTTCTCGAGAACTACGTTTCTACCTTTCGGACCAAGCGTTATCTTAACTGCATTTGCTACAGCATCTACGCCTTTTTCAAGTGATCTTCGTGCTTCTTCGCTGTATTTCAGAATCTTAGCCATACTGATTCCTCCTTCAATCTTCGATCTTTGCCAGGACATCATCCTGATCGATGATTATGTAGTCATCTTCATCGATCTTGATCTCCGTACCGGAATACTTGGAATAGAGGACCTTGTCGTTTTCCTTAAGGTCAATATCCTCGACTTTCTCGCCAACTGCAATTACCTTCGCAGTCATCTGCTTTTCCTTCGCAGCGTCTGGAAGAACGATACCACCTGATGTCTTCTTCTCTTCCTCATAAGGCTTAATCAGTAATCTTGTACCAAGGGGAACTACCTTCATAAAAAGCCTCCTTTCGTATTGTATATTTAGCACTCAAAGTAATAGTCTGCTAATAAATGATAAAACAACATTGTGATTTCTTCAAGGGCTTCCAGTGTTAAATGATCGTAAACATGAAAGATTAAGGGTGTTCGAGGGCGTTTATGCTCTCTTTCCCCCGGTTTTTCTGATTATCTTCGTCCCACTCTCGCCACTCGAGCTCACGGCTACGCAATCTCCAGTTTCAATATATTGGTAGAGTTACTAGTTCCAAACGGAATGCCAGCGGTAAGAATTATCGTATCCCCGCTTTTCACAAGCTTAAGCTGTCTTGCAAGAGGCCCGGCAACTTCAACAAGATCGTCTGTAGAATTGCCAAGACCCATTAATACTGGATGAGCTCCCCAAACGAGGTTTAGCCTATAATACGTTGCTTCATTGGGAGTAACCGCAAGTATATGAGCCCTTGGCCTGAACCCCGAGACATTTCTTGCAGTGTGTCCAGAGAAAGTGGAGCTTACAATGACCTTCACCTTCAGCGCTTCGCTAATGTCCCACGCTGCTCTGCAGATAGCATCTGTGTGATCGTCTGTTGAAACCTTTTCTCTTGTCCACCTCAGCAAACCAGGATCCTGCTTAAGATACCTTTCCGCTGATCTTGCCGTTAGATCCATAACTGTCACAGCTTCCAGAGGATATTTACCAATCGAAGTCTCACCAGAAAGCATTATGGCATCAGTACCATCAATGATCGCATTGGTAATATCCGTTGCTTCGGCCCTCGTTGGCGCTGGATTCTCTATCATAGATTCAAGCATCTGGGTTGCCGTTATCACAGGAATCCGCTTCTGATTGCCGAACCTAATGATCTTCTTCTGAGCGACCGGCACCTCCTCAACGGGTATCTCAACACCCAGATCGCCTCTGGCAACCATCATACCATCGGAAACTTCTGCTATCTTCTCAATGTTTTTCAGCGCCTGTTCCGTCTCTATCTTGGATACTATAGGAATAGATCCTCCAAACTCCTCAACTACCTTCTTTGCGTGAAGAACGTCTTCCGGTCTCCTGACAAAGGATAGCGCAAAGTAGTCAACTTGTTCCTCGATTCCCAGTTCAATGAACCGCCTGTCCTTTTCTGTAATTGCCGGTATGCTTATGTCTATTCCCGGAAGGTTGATTCCTCTTCTGTGAGTTACAACTCCCCCACTCAAGATTCTTGTCCTAACTTCGGACTTTGTGACGGATAAAACCTTAAGCTTGATCTTTCCATCATCCATCATAATAAGATTCCCGGCCTTCACTTCCTCTGGGAGCTTATTGTAGTTAACACTTACAATCGTATCGTCTCCTTCAATGTCTTCAGTTGTAAGAACAAACTCGCCTCCCTTCGGGAGCTCCACATAAGGAATTCTGAAGACACCTGTTCTGATCTTTGGACCTGAAAGGTCCAGCAAGATCGTGAGAGGAGATCTCATTGATTGGCGAATCTCTTTCAATTTCCTGATTCTATCCTTGTGTTCAGTAATATTGCCATGAGTTGTATTCAGCCTGGCAACATCCATCCCTCTCTGTATGAGAGCCCTCAGCATTTCCGGAGTCTCAGTAACAGGTCCGATAGTGCAGACAATCTTGGTCTTTCTCAAAGCAGATCACCCCGTCAGGAGAGTATTTTCGCCATTTCAACCAGTTCCATATCCAACGTCCTTTTGTTGGAAAGAACTTCTTCGAGAGGTACAGCAGCGATTTTTCCGCCTTTCAATGCCATCATAAGGCCGCCTTCTTCCTTTTCGAGCACCTTAATGGAAGCGTATCCCATTCTCGAAGCGAGAACCCTGTCAAAAGCAGTCGGTGAACCGCCTCTCTGAATATGACCTAAGATGGTTATTCTCGTCTCGTACCCAATTCTGTGTTCTACATGTCTGGCAACAGTGAAGGCACTTGATGCACCTTCGGCAACTACAATGATGCAGTTGATCTTTCCTCTTTTCCTTTCTTTCAAAATCTTATCGGCTATCGACTCATAATCTACGGGGAGTTCAGGAACTATTATTGCTTCCGCTCCAACGGCAATACCCGAAGCAAGTGCCACGTAACCGGAGTTCCTACCCATTACCTCCACTACAAATGCCCTTTCGTGAGAAGAAGCAGTGTCTTTGAGCTTCTGAATTGATTCGACACAGGTATTCAAACACGTATCCACCCCTATACACATGTCTGTCATAGCAATGTCGTTATCTATTGTTCCCGGAATGCCGACAACTGGAATTCCGTTTTCTTCCATAAGCAGTTTTGCACCGGAAAGACTCCCCTCTCCTCCGATGACAATAAGAGCTTCAATGTGATTATTTCTCAGGACTTCGGCAGCCCTAGCTCTACCTTCCTCGGTCTTGAACTCTTCGCATCGGGAACTCCTGAGGACCGTTCCACCTTTCTCCATTATTCCTCCGACCGAGGAGTAATCCATATCGACGAACTCTTCATCAAGCAGACCAGAGTACCCTCTCCTAATTCCTACAACTGCTATTTCATCTGTCTGGGCAGTTCTTACAGCTGCCCTTATAGCTGCATTCATCCCTGGCGAATCCCCTCCACTGGTGAGGACCCCGACCTTCTTTATCATCATTATCCCTCCTAACGATGACTGCACTTAGCTAACCGACTACATTCTAGCACATTGCGATTCTATAATCACCAGCCAGAAATGCGTCCAGAAGTTAACTTATCTAATTACTTGGTGTATAATTTCAGGTGAAACAGGAGGTGATCGAATGAAGGTCCTCAAGTCAGGAATTCCGGAGTTTGAAGCAAAAATGTATCAGGAAATCCTTCTAAAAGAAGGAATCTTCTCGGAACTGGTGGATTCTCATTTCGCATACACCGACAGTATTTACTTTGATTCGGGCGGCTTAGTAGACATTATTATAGCCGACGATGATTTCGAAGAAGCCGTTCAGATCTTTGAAGACTTGCAAGAGAGGGGGAGGGAAGAAACGGATGAGTGATCTAAAGAGAACGCCGCTTTACAGCGAACATGTGAGACTAAAGGGAAAGTTGGTTGATTTTGCTGGATGGGAGATGCCTTTGCAGTTTGATTCGATAATCAACGAGCACAATCTTGTCAGGAAGGAAGCCGGCCTCTTTGATGTCTCGCACATGGGAGAAATCGAAATTGTGGGACCCGATGCTATTCGGTTTTCGGACTATTTGATAACAAACTCAGTCTCTTCGCTGAAGAACGGAGCCATAGTCTATTCTCCAATGTGCAATGAAAATGGTGGGATAGTCGATGACGTATTGGTCTACAGAATAGGCAATGGAAAGGTGATGTTCGTAGTTAACGCTTCAAACAAAGACAAAGATTTCGAGTGGATCACGAAAAACAAGGGTGCTTTCGACGTGCAAATTAAAGACGCATCCGACGACTTTGCGCAGATCGCCTTTCAGGGACCTCATGCAGAGGGGATATTACAGGAAATATCGCAGGTCAAATTGGCGGACATTCCCTTCTACCATTTCGTGTACGGCAGAGTGAACGGCATTCAGGCGCTGGTTTCTCGTACAGGCTATACGGGAGAAGACGGGTTTGAGCTGTATATCGATCCTCAGGGTGCTATCCCTCTTTGGAGAAAGATACTTGAGACGGGAGCTGGTTTAGGTGTGAAGCCTATCGGCCTTGGAGCAAGAGATACACTAAGGTTTGAGGCTTCCTACATGCTTTATGGCAACGAACTCTCCGATGAGACAACCCCTCTTGAGGCGGGTCTCAAATGGACGGTAAAGATGGACAAAGACTTCATCGGCAAAGCTATTCTGGAAGAACAACTAGCAAACGGGACAAAGTACAAGCTCAAGGGACTAGAACTATCCGGCAGGAGTATCGCGAGGCATGGATTTGAGGTCTTTGACGGTGAGAAGAAGATCGGTTGGATCACGAGCGGAGTATTTTCTCCAACGCTCGGCAAATCTCTCGCTCTAGCATATCTGGAAAAGGATTACTGGAAGAGCGGCTCAGAAGTGCAGGTCGAAATTCGATCGAAGAAGTCACCTGCAGTAGTTGTCAAAACACCTTTCTATAGAGGCTCTGTAAAATCGAAAAGTTAAGGAGGAGATTTGTAATGAAGAAGTTCGCGGCAACTCACGAATGGGTATCGGTTGAAGGAAAGGTAGCAACAGTTGGTATTTCAGATCACGCTCAAGACCATCTGGGTGACATTGTGTACGTAGACCTTCCTGAAGTAGGCAAGTCTCTTAAGAAGGGCGATGTCTTCTGCACGATAGAGTCTGTAAAAGCGGCAAGTGACATATACGCTCCCGTAAGCGGGAAAATCGTTGAGGTGAATGAGGAGCTTGATTCCTCACCCGAGAAGATTAACGATGATGCCGAAGGCGAAGGCTGGATAGTGAGAATTGAAGTTGCAGATGAATCGGAACTTGACAGCCTGATGGACTTGGAGGCGTATAAGAAGCACTGTGAAGAGGAGGGCTAATATGCCTGAGTTCCCTTATCTGCCCCAGACCAACAAGGATGTCGAGGAAATGCTGGAGGTAGTTGGCGTCAAGAGCGTTTCAGAGCTTTTCAAGGATATCCCCGATAAGTTTGATGTCGATATCTCAATACCCGAAAGCAAGGATGAATTCACTGTACTCAGAGATCTGAAAGAACTTAGTGAGAAAAACATAACGCTTGACGACCTGTCCGTCTTCAGAGGGGCAGGTGTGTACAAACACTTCGTTCCAAGCGTGGTTCAGGCGATCGCATCGAGAGGCGAGTTTCTCACCGCATATACACCTTACCAGGCAGAAGTCTCACAGGGGACTCTTCAGATGCTGTTTGAATTCCAGACGATGATCTGCGAGCTGACAGGAATGGAGGTAGCCAATTCATCTATGTACGATGGCGCAAGCGCAGCTGCAGAAGCTGCGCTGATGGCTGTTAGGGTAAGAGGGGGTCAGAAGGTCCTGGTTTCGGGGTCACTTCATCCCGAGTATATAGATACGATCAAGACCTACTGTTTTGGCAGTGACATAAGCGTTGAAACCGTTGCTTTCGATTCCGAGACAGGACAGGTGGATTTTGCCGATCTAGAAAAGAAACTCACCGAGGATACTTCCGGTTTTGTGCTGGGCTACCCAAACTTCTTCGGAATAATCGAGAACATTTCGGAGGTTCGAACCAGAATCGGCGAGAAGACAATGCTTATAGTATGCGCTGACCCAATCGCTCTCGGAATACTTGAAGCTCCCGGAAAGCTTGGAGCCGATGTTGTTGTGGGTGAAGGTCAATCGTTGGGCAATTCTCCTTCATTTGGCGGACCGGGTCTAGGCTTCTTCGCGTCAAAAGAGAGCTATATAAGAAAGATGCCCGGAAGAATTATCGGAGAGACAAAGGACAGTGATGGACGCACAGGATATGTCATGGTTCTCCAGACAAGGGAACAGCATATCAGAAGAAGTAAGGCCACATCCAACATTTGCTCGAACCATGCATTCAACGCACTGATCGCTTCAGTCTACATGAGTATGATAGGTTCTGATGGGATAAGAGAGATCGCGAAAAGATCTTTTGACAAAGCTCATTATTTGGCAGAGAGAATTGGAAGAACAGATCGTGTGCGGCTGGTCTTCACAGGCCCCTTTTTCAACGAATTCGTTGCACAGTTTGACTGTAACTTGAAAGAGTTTAACGAACGGCTACTAGAAGACAAGATATTAGGACCGCTAGAACTGGAAAGGTTTAATGAAGAGATGAAGGGTTATGGGCTTATCTGTACAACAGAAGCTAATCTTAACGAGGAGATTGAGTTTTTTGCCGGCAGACTGGAGGAGATATCATGACGATTTTCGATCTTTCAACTGAAGGAAGAAAGGCCTTTCATCTCCCGAAAGAAGAGAGCTACGGTTATGACCCTTCAGATCTGCTACGTGAGGACTGGTTGAGAGAGAAGAATCCCGGTCTTCCTCAGCTTAGCGAGCTTCAGGTAATCAGGCATTACACCGGACTCTCGGAGAAAAACCACTCAGTTGATACCGGTTTCTATCCTCTTGGATCATGTACAATGAAGTACAATCCAAGGCTCAACGAGAAAGTCGCTGGTCTTGAAGGTTTCAGTCAGATACATCCGTACCAATCTGAAGAGACTGTCCAGGGAGCTTTAGAAGTGATGTTCAACTTACAGAACTCTCTGTGCGAGATCACCGGAATGAGCAACTTCACTCTTCAACCGGCCGCAGGGGCACATGGCGAGCTGGTCGGAATGCTTCTGATGAAAAAATACTTCGAACTGAGGGGTGAAAGCAACAGAAAGAAGGTTATTGTACCTGACTCAGCACATGGGACTAACCCCGCTTCGGCAGCCATGGCAGGCTTTGAGGTCGTCGAAGTACCTTCAGGAAGCAATGGAAGGGTTGCCCTTAATAGCCTTGTTGAGATGCTTGATGAAGACGTAGCAGGAATAATGCTTACCAACCCGAACACAGTGGGCCTTTTTGAAAACGAGATCTGCGAGATTCAGGAGGCCGCGCACAAGAAGGGCGCTTTGCTCTATTATGACGGCGCCAATCTCAATGCGATAATGGGCCACGCGAGGCCAGGCGACATGGGTTTTGATATCGTTCACTTAAACTTGCACAAAACCTTTTCGACACCTCATGGAATGGGAGGCCCCGGAAGCGGCCCTGTGGGAGTGAAGAGCTTTCTTGCAGACTTGCTACCTGTTCCTGTGGTTAATTTTGATGGTCGGAAGTTCTCATTTGATTACAATCTTCCGAATTCAATAGGAAAAGTTAGGAGTTTCTACGGTAATTTCGGTGTTTTCCTGAAGGCTTACGCATACATATTATCCATGGGCGGCAATGGTCTCAAGAGAGCTAGCGAGATGGCTGTCTTAAATGCCAACTATCTTCGAGTCAAACTCAACAAGCTCATTCCGACCGCCTATCCCGATATATGCATGCATGAATTCGTTCTGAAAGGCAGCAAGCTTGTATCAGAATATGAAGTGAAGACCCTGGATGTTGCCAAAAGACTCCTAGACTACGGAATACACCCTCCTACAGTCTACTTTCCGCTGATTGTGGATGAAGCATTGATGATAGAACCTACAGAGACTGAGACCAAAGAGGTTCTAGATGCTTTTGCCGATACTTTCGAGAAAATTCTGAAAGAGGCAAAGGAGGATCCCAGCATACTCAAAGCTGCTCCTCAGAAGACAGTTGTCGGAAGACTTGATGAAGCAACTGCTTCAAGAAAGCCAAAGACAAGGTGGAGCAAGGGAACTTGATATTGAAACTTAAAAAGTGCTGTGATATCATAGTTTCAGCAGAGCAGGCGTAGCTTCAATCGGTCGAGCGCCGCCTTGGTAAGGCGGAGGTTGTGAGTTCAAATCTCATCGCCTGCTCCATCTTTATAACCGGACGAAAGTCCGGTTATTTTTTTGACCATGCGAAAAAGTACTAATTTTGAATCTTATTACAATCTATGCTAGAATGAAAATGTAACTTTCTTTGCGTAGCTATAACCATCCAGTTCTCCTTGTAAGGCTTTGAACGGTATTTGAAAGCAATACGACTGTAACCTCCGTTAAGAACACTGTGAGTCTAGCTCCGTTTACGGTCAGATTTGGCAATTCTTTGCTTTTTGGGTGGATGTATAGGTACTCTCGCTGTTCGGTGCGTTCTATTCAGGGGTGAAGTCTGTGTTTGATTTCTATTCAAAGCCAAGAATAATCCTGGTGGGAAGAAGCCAGAAGGATGCAAGAAGGTTAATTGAGGCTTTCGATGATCGTTTTGACGTCAGATACGTCGAAGAGGTGTCTGACGAGTTTGGTCGATTTTCAGATGCTATGATCTTTGATTATGTCAGTGAAGACATCATCAATAATCTTCGTGCAGGAACAATTCCATATCTTTGCCTTGTCGGAAGTGAGAAGTCAATAGAGAAGTTCTCCCTGGTACCGGGCGAGTATTTGCTAAAGGGACCGGGTTACCTGCATTATCTTCCAGAAATCGTCTACTCAATGCTTGAAAAGCACCGACTTCAGAAGACTCTGGATTTCGAGCGAGAAAAGTATATGGGCCTCGTCAATAGTATGGGATGCGGAATGCTCATCCTTAGAAAGAGAGATGGAAACGTAATCTTCTGTAATAAGGTTGCGCAGAGCCTTCTCGGGTACTCAGAAGAAGAGATCGAGAAGATGAGTATACAGGATCTTTTATACGATGAACCCTTTGCCTTGCAGACTATTCTTGGTAGAGAGAACTTTGACACCGATAGAGAGATCGTAATGCTGACGAAGGCCGGGGGAAAAATCTACGTGATTTTCAACACTTCAGAAATGTTATACGGTGCAGAGAGAGTTGTACAACTAACATTCATGGACGTTTCGAAGCAGAAGAGGGATAGGGAAGAACTAATCTTCCAATGGCGTTTTCTGGACAATGCAGAGGAAATTGCAATAGCCGTTGACGAGAAGGGAAGAATAGTCTATCTGAACAGATTTGCTGCGGAGATTCATGGTTATGATCTTGAGGAAATGATAGGGGACAGTCTCACTTCGTATCTGGTGCAAGACGAGGTAGAAGCAAAGTCCATGCAATTCTCCATAATGAAGTCTGGAAAATGGAAAGGAAGACACCTGCACAAGAGAAAGGACGGTTCCGTATTTACTGTAGAAGAGAAAAGAAGTATGTTGAGAGTCGATGAGAATGTATATGAGCTTGTGATTGGAATTGACGTCACCGAGAGCATCGAGCTTCAGAAACGAGCCAATCTCCATTCCCTGCTCCTCAACGGAACGGGAGACCTGGCTGTCGCGACAGACATGGAGAATAGATTGATCTACATGAATGAAGCTGCAGAAGAATACTTCAACACAAAACTCGAAGAAGAACAAGGAAGAGGTCCTAACGAAACGAATTCTAAGACTCTCCGGGCCTTTCTTGAGATGGCTGCATCTAGATCTTCTGAATCATCAGGAAAGAGAATAAGATTCCCTGACAACAGCAACTCAGAACCCCCAGTTGAGTTCACCAAGAAGATTGTGCGCGATTCCGGCAGAGAGGTAGGCACCATCTTTCTAGGAAGGCAGACGGACTAAGTAATAAGCCGTAACAATGATTAAGCAATTAATGGTAGTTGCATTTCCCCGCATAAGCGGCCATATTGGTTGAGTCATTCTAGATTCCGAAACCGAGCTACTATGAGTCTTGCCATTCAAGCACCTCTTCGTGAACGATATTATGACGATAAACTGACAAGCGCAATAATTGACAGACTAGTTCATCATTGCCATCTGTTCGTTTTTACGGGAAGAAGTTACAGATTGGAGCACTCTAACCTTAGAGGCTAAACAGTTAATCCCGGGTTCTGGATTTTTATCTGGCCAAGTACCGTATTTCCTAGGCCAAAAACATTCAGTAATGATTTGTGATTGGCATTCTCCAGTCTTTCCCAAACGCTCTTTTGGAAACCTTTATCCCAGGAGCGCACTGCTTGCGCTTGTACTCGTTCTTTCTCAACAGTTTCAGCGAATGCTCTACTGTTGACCTTTCGAACCCCTCGAGTACGATCTCCTCCGCTGAGAGACCTTCTTCTATGTGAAACCTGAGGATTTCATCTAGAATCTCATATGGAGGGAGAGTGTCCTGATCCTTCTGACCTTCCTTAAGTTCTGCCGACGGTGCCTTCAAGAATACATTGCTCGGAATGACATCTTTCTCTTCAAGTTCATTCAAGCGTTCTGCGATCATATAGACCTGAGTCTTGTAGAGATCCTTAAGAACCGCAAGTCCGCCCGCCATATCTCCGTAGAGAGTTGAGTATCCCGTTGCCATCTCACTCTTGTTGCCTGTTACAAGTACAAGCCATCCAAACTTGTTTGAAAGCGCCATAAGAATGTTTCCCCTGATTCTTGCCTGCAGGTTTTCTTCAGTAACATCTTCCGCTGCATCCTTGAAGGTAGTCTTTAAGGCCTTTAGAGTAGAATCCATTATGCTCTCGATCGGTACCTCAAGGATCTCAATGCCCAGATTCTCTGCAAGCTCCATTGCATCTCTTCTAGACTCATTCGAGGTTATTCGTGAAGGCATGAACACGCCTTTGACATTGTTTTTACCTATCGCCCTTACTGCAAGAGCCGCTACTAGGGCGGAGTCCATTCCTCCACTTAGCCCAAGAACTATCCTCTCGAAGTTGTTCTTCTTCAAGTAGTCTCCTATACCAAGTTCCAAAGCGGCTATCAACTCGTCGTATTTACTCAGTTCTGATTCTCTTCGAACAGCAAGCTCTGAAGCTGTTTCCCTGTATGATGGTTCAACTGTCACTTCTTCGATACTCACGTTCTTGGAGTAGACCTTCCTTTTTCCTTCAAAGAGGTTGTATCTGGTGGAAATATCTGTGTCTATGTCCAGCACAAGCAGATCTTCCTCAAAGGCCCTCCCGACCACCAGCCTCCCGTCTGGCATTGCTACGCAGCTCCTTCCATCGAATACTAGATCATCCTGAGCACCAACCAGGTTACAGTAGGCTATGGTGCTGGAATACTCCATCGCTCTCGTCAGCAGAAGAGAAGACCGGGTTTTATGCTTCTGCGAAGTGAACGGTGAAGCAGATAGATTGAGAATAAGATTCGCGCCCGCAATAGTCTGATCATTTATTGGGCCAGACGGCACCCAGAGGTCCTCGCAAACATTGATCCCAATCTTTGCTTCGCCAAATCTAACGAGAAGCGGGTGTGCTCCTGGAGAGAAGTATCTTCTCTCGTCAAACACAGAGTAATTGGGCAAACTCATCTTTCGATAGACTGATTTGATTTCCCCTCTCTGGAGAATTGCTGCCGCGTTATAGATCTCATTGACGAAGTCAACAAATCCCAAAACGATCATTGCTTTGCTTCTGGCCGTTTGACCCGCGATTTCTTTGAGCACAGCGAGATTCTCTCTTAGAAACCCAGTATTCAGCAAGAGGTCCTCAGGCGGATAACCGGTTATCGTAAGCTCAGGGAATAGAACAATTCCTGAATCAAGCGCTGTCGCCCTGTCGATCGCTTCGATTATCTTCCTTTTGTTTCCATCAAGATCCCCAACCGTCGTGTTTATCTGAGCAAGCGCCGTCCTGACTATCATTTCGAGACCTCCCTGACGTATTCGAAATGGCTTATGAATTGATTTGCAACGTCCCTAGACTCGATTATAACAACTATCTCGCGATTTTTTCCCCATCCGCTAAGTGATGCGTTGGCCGATCCCGTAATCACTATGTTTCGATCTATCACGAACGTTTTATCGTGAATAGTTATGGAAAGACCACGTGATACCTCCATTCCGGTAGTGAGATAGTCTTTGAGCGGAGAATCTTCGTTCCAGCTGTCAACCATCCCAAAAACCCTAACCCCTTTTGAAGCACAGAACTTCAAAGCTGCGAGAATTTTGGGATCTGTAAAAGCGAACATGGCGAATCGGATCTCCTCTTTGGCACTCATCAACTCCTTGATTACTCTCTTGCGCGCTTCTTCAGAAGGGCAGAGAAATAGGGTCATATTTCCGACGCTTGTCACTCCTCTTGAGTCTCCAGTCAAAATCGCCTTGTAGTAATCAAGAAACAGCAAGGCAAGGCTTTCCGACTCAATCATGATGAAGCTATTTGAGTCCTCTCTGAGGCTACCCTCGGTGAAGTTTCCTGTTCCGAAGACCACTATTTGACTATCAACAACGATGAATTTCGAATGAACGAGCGCCGCGGTTGTGTCAGTCATAACCTTAAACTGAGGAGACTTCGCGAAGGTTCTCGAAACAGTGGAATTGTCAATCACAACCGAGACATTGAGACCTTTGATGTATAGGCGGTTGAGGCAGTCAATCACCTCCTGCTCGTCAAGGGAATAACTTACAAGAACCACTTCTTCCTGCGCTCTTTCCAGTATTTCAACTATCCTTTCAACGGCTCTCCCGTCATCGGTGAAGAAAACCGTGGGAAGAGTCACAGCAACCAATAAAATAACAACCGCCAGAAAAAATCTCTTCATACAAATCACCATAACAAAAAAGCGGAGAACTCACGTTCCCCGCCTGGTGGAGACGAAGGGATTCGAACCCTCGGCCTATACAATGCCATTGTATCGCGCTCCCAACTGCGCTACGTCCCCACTCAAGAAAAATTATACTCTACCAGGTTTCACATTTCAAGAGGTAGACAACGATCAAGCATGCTTTCTGTTCTCGGCTCGCTTGAGCCATTCGATAACCACCGGACTGGAGATGTAAAGAGAGGAGTATGTTCCAACTACCACACCAACCAGCATTCCAAATGCAAATGGTCTCAGAACCTCTCCGGAGAATATGAAGAGCGTTAGAACCGCAAGGAACGTCGTCAAAGAGGTATTGATAGACCTGACTATCACATCGTTGATGCTTGTGTTGACTACTGTCTCTATTGTCTTGCCTCTCATCTTCTTGGTGTTTTCTCTGATTCTATCGTAGACTACGATAGTGTCATTCAAAGAGTATCCAACAAGCGTAAGAAGAGATGCTACTACCGGTGCATTGAATTCAATTCCGAAAATACTGTAGAAACCCATTACGATAATCACATCATGTATCAGAGTAGCAATCGCGCCAACTCCGAATGAAAACTTGAATCTAATTGTTATATACAACAACAGAAGAGCCATCGACACGATGACTGCAATCCAGGCATACCCTCTGATTTCCTGAGCTGCATAACCGGAGATTGTACTAACAGATAGAATATTACTCTCCGTTACTCCCTCGCTCTCAAGACCGGCCAGGATCCTTGATGTCACCGATTCGTCGCTTTCACTAGTGTTAACGATTATCGAGAATCTGCTTCTTTGTTCGGAAGAACCTTCTTCAATCAAAGGACTCTGTTTAATGATTCTAGCTGCGGCAAAGCTTGGGTCCTCTGCACTGAGGAGCTCTCGCATCTCCGCTACGGTCATGTCAATATCGGGAACGGATACGCTGATTTCAATTCCACCAGTGAAATCCACTCCGAAATTGAAGCCCTTGGTAAAGATGAAGACAAGTGAAACAAGAATCAGTACAAGGGAAAGAGCAATGAAGTACTTTCTTTTTCCAACAAAGTCAGCTTTGAAGGTCATCTTGCATCTCTCCCTTCCGTTTCAACTTCGACATAGTGATGAGGCTTCAAGCTTCCCGACATTCCAGTCAACACCGCTCTCGACACAACGATGTTTGTGAACATGGCGCCAATAACTCCGATTATCAAAGTAATAGCGAATCCCTTCACTGTACCCGTTCCAAAGTAGAAGAGAACTAGTCCGGCAAGAATTGTGGTGAGGTTCGCGTCAAAGATAGTCCATACAACTTTCGAAAATGCCGAGTCTATAGCGTTCTCTGGCGTCTTGCCCAGTCTTAGCTCTTCCTTTATCCTCTCAAAGATCAGCACATTTCCATCGACCGTCATTCCGATGGTAAGAACAATACCGGCTATTCCAGGCAACGTGAGAATCGAACCTGTAAGGGATATCATTCCAAAGAGAAGCACCGCATTGTACAGCAAGGCGAGATCTGCAACAAGACCCATCTTCTTGTAGAAGACAACCATGTAGATCATAATTATCACTATTCCAGCCACTCCGGCCCAAAGACTTGAGTTGATTATATCTCTGCCGAGAGTAGGAGAGAGAACCCTCTTATTAAAGGATGCAAGATCGACTGGAAGGTTTCCACTTCCGACCAAAATCGACACTTCTCTAGCCTCTTCAATCGAATTCAAACCTTCGATAACTGCGTTACCATCAGAGATTTGAGACTGAACAAGCGGAGCTATAATCACCCTGTCATCCAGTACTATGGCAAGTCTCTTCTTGATGTCTGAATCGGCATATGTGGACTTCACAGAAGTGATGTCCCTGAAGGTTCGGGCACCGTCTGAACTGAACTTCAAAGAAACCATGAAACGTCCCTGGCCAGGTCTCGGTTGATTATTGACGAGAGCCTTGGCATCGGTGACTACACTTCCGTCTAGTTCGGCATAACTTGAACCTACGCTAATCATTGGACTGATAAAGTACCAGGTATTGTTCTGTACTCCGCCAACATACTCCCCGTAGTGAAGCTCCTTAACCCAGTAAGGTTCGGCTCCCTGAAGTTTCCTCCTGCTAATCTCTAGGGACATACCTGCAGGGATCGAGGGCGTAGAAACCGAGGTCTCGATAGCAAGAACATCGGCAAAGTAGAGTTTACCTGTCTTCCCAACAAGATTCTCCGCTCTCGAAACGTCAGTAATTCCAGGAATTTGGACTCTAACTCTTACCGGCGGAATATCCTCGCCAAATGAGATTCCTGTGGTCACTTTTTCTACGGTTGCCTCTGTGAATCCTGCAGCGTCTAGCCTTGCCCTTAAGACTTCAATAACCCTGTCTGCAAGGGCATTCATTTCTGAATCTGACACATCGGTAACCATCTGGTACTCAAGAAGAGCTCCACCCTTTATATCAAGCCCTAACTTGATGTTTGCAGCTAATTTGTCGAGGAAGCTGCTATCGGCTGGCGCACTACCATGTGGTATTAACAGCGGGAGTAATGCTGCAATCAACACCACCATGGTGACGATCAAGCGTTTTTGGTTTGCTCTCATACGGACTTTGCCCGAAAGACTCGGACAGACACCCCCTTCCAATATCTACGAATATAACTGAAACTATTACTGCTTAACGTTTACATCGGGTTCTACTTCTTCCTTTTCATTCTCGCCCTTGTTCACTACAACGGCGATCGCCTTTCTTGTGACGTCCAGTTCCGTACCGGTGCCGGTCCTGATCCTGAGACTATCCGGTTTTATCATGGTAATCTTCCCGATTATTCCGCCGGCCGTGACGACTTTATCACCAACCTTAAGCTTCTCCATCATCTGCTTGAACTGCTTATCCCTCTTTCTCTGAGGCATAATTATCAAGAAGTAGAAGAAGGCAACCATAAGGACTAGCCAGATAATAATCCCCGAAAAGCCCCCGGTTGAAGCCCCAGGATCCGCCGAAGGAGCCGCTACATCTCCGGCCGGGGCATATGCTATGAAACTAAGGATTGAAAACATTTACATACCTCCTGTCATGGTTAGAGCACCTGTATGATTTTACCAGAATAGACTATCCAATTCAACTAACAAGCCTTTTTGGAGTTCAGTCGCTGATAATACGAAAAGTCTTACATGATATAATTCCGTTGACGAATGGAAGAAAGGGAGGAAGATCATGAATAGCCTGCTAAAAGATGCCGAAAGCAGAATGAAAAAAAGTGTTGAAAAGATCGTTGAAGAGTACGGTCAGATGAGAACGGGTAGACCTTCTCCTGCCCTTCTTGAGTCTGTAAAAGTCGATTATTACGGGGTCCTTACTCCGATCAATCAGATGGCGACAATCACCGTGACTGAAGAAAGATCACTGATTATTAAGCCTTGGGATAAGACCGTTCTCAGTCAGATTGAAAAGGCCATCTTTGCGTCAAAACTAGACCTTACACCAATTAATGATGGAGCAAACATTAAGCTGAATTTCCCTATACCGACAACGGAACAGAGAGAAAAATGGGTGAAGCTCGCAAGAGACAATTCGGAAAAGGGTAAAATAGCGATTCGAAACATTCGAAGGGACGCGATAAAGGAAGCTAGAGATCTTGAGAAGGCTTCTGAAATGACCGAAGATGACCTGAAGAAATTTGAGGAGGATATTCAGGAACTTACGAACAAGTACATAGAAGAAATGGACAAGGCTTTCGAGAAGAAGAGCAAGGAGATCATGGAGTTTTAATGCCCCTTCCCGTTCACGTTGCTTTCATAATGGATGGAAACGGCCGTTGGGCTCAGAGGAGAGGACTCGAGAGAATTGAGGGGCACAAGAAGGGGGCAGAAATTGCAGACTCCGCCTCTCATTGGTGTGCCGATCTCGGTATTAGTTATGTAACTCTCTATGCATTCTCAACGGAAAACTGGAGACGACCCAGGCAAGAAATAGATTTTCTTTTCCAACTGATGCTCATTTACATAAGCAGCAAGCTCGGCAGTATGCTGGAAGAGGGAGTGAGGATGCGCTTCATTGGAAGATTGAATGAACTCCCTCAGAAACTCAACGAGTTCACAAAAGAAATCGAGAAGAAAACTTCACTGTGCAGGAAACTGAATGTTATAGTTGCTTTGAATTATGGAGGAAGGGCAGAGATTGTCGATTCAGTCAACAGAGTTATTGAGAGCGGAAAGGATAGGGTTTCTGAAGAGGATATAGAAGAGAACTTGTATCTCCCCGATGTGCCTGAACCAGACCTGATAATAAGGACTTCTGGGGAAAAGAGAATAAGCAACTTCTTAACCTGGCAGTCGGTTTACAGTGAGCTCTTCTTCACAAGAACCTTGTGGCCTGATTTCGAGAAAGAGGAATTTGAGAGGATATTGGATGAGTACTCTAAACGCAAGCGAAGGTTTGGTGCATTGAGCTGATGAAGAAGATCTCGGAGACAAATATCAGAATAGTTACGGCTGCAGTTGTGGCACCTTTCGTGGTTCTCTGTTTCGCAAATTACTACTCCTTCATTGGTCTGGTATCTGCCGTTGTTCTCTTTTCGAACTACGAATACTTGAAGTTCAGCCTGAAGGACAGTAATCATCAGACAGTTAGAATTGCCCTGTCAGGTATGATTCCTGCAATAATCGTAATATACGGGATACTGCTTGACAGGTTCAACGATGTTGAAACTTTTACTCCGAGACCTGAACTGATTTTCGCAGTGGGGGTAATTGCACTTGCGTCTGTGGTGATAGTAACAGTGTCCGATGTTAGAAGTGCCAAAGAGATTATTGCCAATTCTGTGTTCTCATTAATCTATGTTGGTTTCGATTTAGCGTTTTTCTATCACATCTATCTAGGATTTGGTTCTTCAATGGCCTTGATGGCTCTCACATCGGTGTGGCTCTTCGACACGGGAGCTTATTTCATAGGTAAACGCTTCGGTCGGATCAGAATATCTCCAAGTTATAGCCCTAAGAAAAGTCTCGAAGGTGTAATCGGAGGATATGTGACCACGCTTCTCTTCATGCTGCTTTTCGTCTCTATGAGTAAGCTCGTAGGACTCTACAACGGACCCGATCTCGGGATACCCCATTTCATGGTTCTGGCGGTTGTTGTATCCGTATTTGGCACTATCGGAGACATTGTGGAGTCGTCTTTCAAGAGGTATCACGGCGTTAAAGATTCCGGTAATCTACTTCCCGGCCATGGTGGTATGCTAGATCGAATAGATGGTGTTCTTTTTGTAACACCCATGTTCTATATATTCCTTACTCTTTTGACTTAAGGGGGCTAACCAATGAAATTCATGACCGGAGCTGAGATAAGGGAGAGTTATCTCAACTTCTTTGAATCGAAGGACCACAAAAGAATACAGAGTGCTTCTCTTATCCCTAACGATCCACAACTGATGTTCACTGTTGCCGGTATGGTTCCTTTCAAACCAATCTTCTGGGGAAAAGTCGAAGCCACATACAAGAGAGTCACAACTTGTCAAAAGTGTGTGAGAACCAACGATATCGAAAATGTTGGTAGAACTCCCAGACATCAGACTTTTTTTGAAATGCTTGGAAACTTCTCGTTTGGAGATTATTTTAAGAGAGAAGCAATAAAGTGGGGCTGGGAGTTCGTTACGGAGCATTTGGCTCTACCGGAAGAGCTCCTATGGGTTTCGATTTACCTAGATGACGATGAAGCGTTCTCAATATGGAGAGATGAAGTCGGAGTCCCCGAGAAGAAGATTGTTAGGCTTGGGAAGGCGGATAATTGGTGGGGACCAGCCGGCCCTTCGGGTCCTTGTGGACCTGATTCAGAGATTTTCATAGACAGAGGTTACGGAAACAACTGCCCTGATCCCGAAAACTGCAGTCCTGCTTGTGACTGCGGAAGATTCCTTGAATTCTGGAATCTTGTATTTACTGAGTTCAACCAGGATGAGGAAGGAAATCTCTCCTATCTAGAAAGAAAGAATATCGATACCGGATTCGGGCTTGAACGAGCTGCCTCGATTCTTCAGAATGTCGACTCAAACTTCGATACTGATCTGTTCATACCCATAATCAGGAAGATAGAAGAGCTTCTGGGAGTCAAGTACAAGGAGAAGGAAATCTCCGATGTCTCGATCAAAGTTATCGCAGATCATGCGAGATCAATTGCATTCATGGTTTCCGACGGAGTCTTACCTTCCAATGAGGGAAGGGGTTACGTGCTCAGGAGAGTCCTAAGGAGGGCTGTGAGGCACAGTTCTTTACTTGGCTACGATTCTCCATTTCTTTACAGAATAGTGGAGACGGTCGCTGAACAGATGGGAAACGTATACCCAGAGCTAAAAAACCGGCTTTCGTTTACGCAGGAAATCATAATGAAAGAGGAGGAGAGATTTCTTTCAACGCTGCTGAACGGCGAGAAGAGGCTTAAATCAATTCTAGTAGATAAGAAGGAACTGTCTGGCTCCGAGTTGTTCATTCTTCACGACACTTATGGATTTCCATTGGAACTTGTCGAAGAGATCGTTGCAGATACCGGTGTTACACTAGACAAAGAAGGTTATGAAAGAGAAATGAAGTTGCAAAGGGAGAGGGCAAGAGAGGCGCTGGGAGACAGGAAATATCTGGGAAACATCGAGGTCTACTCCAGTATCTTTCCAACGACTGGCAATTCAAAATTCACAGGTTACTCGAGACTTGAAGACAGATCGACCATAGTCGCGATTTTAAAGGACGGCGATGCAGTGGAAGTCCTTGAAGAAGGAGAGACTGGAGACGTCATCCTTGAAAAGACTCCCTTCTATCCCGAAAGAGGCGGGCAGGTAACGGACACCGGGCTTATCGAGACCGAGACAGCACTGGCTAGAGTTGAGAGTGTGTTCATTCCTTATCAAGAGATGATAGTCCACAGAATTTCAGTCGAAGAAGGAACCCTGCGGGTGAAGGATCAAGCCAGGCTAACTGTAGATACAGACCGAAGAAAAGCAATAATGAGAAATCACACTGCCACTCACTTGCTGCACGCAGCTCTCAGAAAAATCATAGGAGGCCACATTCATCAGTCTGGTTCACTGGTTCTACCTGACAGATTGCGCTTCGATTTCTCACACTTCCAGTCTTTGTCAACCGATGAGATAAATAAAGTGGAGAACATGGTTAACGAAGAGATCCTCAAAGCAAAACCAGTCGAAAAGGCAGAGAAGAGCTTCGATGAAATAAAGGGTGAAGACGTAATGGCCCTCTTTGAAGAAAAGTACGGCGACAAGGTTCGAGTAATCACTGTAGAGGGATTCAGCAGAGAACTGTGCGGAGGAACTCATGTAAACAACACCGGAGAAATCGGCCTCTTCAAGATTCTTTCGGAGACCTCCGTAGCGGCCGGAACAAGGAGAATTGAGGCAATAACCGGAACCACTTCGCTCGAATATTTCCGCAATCTTTTCAACAGACAGAAGACAATCAGAGAAGTACTTGAAGTTCCTGAGGATGTAATAATTCAGCGGCTTCAGGGCATACTCGACGAACTAAGGTCGGGCGGCCAGGAGATTGTCAGATTAAAAGAGAAGCTACTTTCTGGCGATGCACTAATGAAAGATAAGAGAATGACGGCCAAAGGCGTCAATCTGCTTATCAGAAGAGTAGAGAACGCGCCGTCCAGCGCTTTGAGAAACGGTGCAGATGTCCTCCTCAGCAAGGAAAATGGCGGCATAGTTATTATCTTCAATGAACTGGAAGATTCTGTTTCTTTCGTCGTGAAGGTCGAGAAGAAACTTACTGACAGGTTCAAGGCAGGAGAAATCGCAAAGAAGATAGCCCACGACCTGGGAGGAGGAGGAGGAGGCAGGCCAGACTTCGCCCAGGCAGGTGGAAAGGATGTTTCAAAATTGGAAGCCATCATAGACAGGATCGATGAATACCTTTAATAATGAGTTTGACGATGCCTCCTTAGGCAGCCTCTTTGCCGTCTCAGCCGCTCCCGACAAGCTTTCCCTTGACAGTCTTGCCTTTGTGGGAGATGCAGTGTACACTCTTTACTTCAGATTGAAGACTCTCCCGCAGGCGCATCGGAGGGCAGGTCATCAGCACGATATTGTGAAAGACTATGTAAGCGCTCCTGGTCAGAAAAAGGCTCTCGAAGAAATCGAAGGACTTCTCGATGAAGAGGAGAGGAAGATCGTCAGACGGGGTTACAATTCAAGAGGCTCGAAAAAACATGGGGACGACGAGGATTATAGAATGGCTACCGCTCTCGAGGTCCTTATTGGTCATCTATTCCTTGAGGGAAGAGTCAAAAGGATAAAAGATCTGCTCGAAAGGGTGATTTAATGTATCTCCATGGCAGAAATGTTCTGAAAGAACTGCTTGGAATCGACTCGTCACTATTAAGAATCAAACGAATACTCTTTACCAATCAGAAGAATGTCGATTCTCAGTTGCTAGAACTTGCCAATGAAGCGAAAGCTAAGGGGTTTAAAATAGAAGAGATGCCCCCGGAAAAACTCGCAAATCTCTGCCGAGAGAAGAAGCACCAGGGAGTGGTGATTGATCTCAAGGAGTTCTCATACGTGGATTCCGAAAAAATGCTCGATATTCTTGAAAAACAGAACACAGCAACCATTGTGCTTTTAGACCAGATCCAGGACCCACATAATCTTGGAGCGATTATCAGGACTTCGGTTGCGGTCGGGGCCGATGCCATTGCAATCACTTCGAGCAACTCTGCAGAAATTACTCCGGCAGTCGTAAAGGTCTCTGCAGGACTTGCCTTTAGTATCCCGGTAATCAAGATAGTCAATATGGCGCAATTTGAGAAATCTCTCAAAGAAAGAGGATTCTGGATATACGCTTCAGATATGGACGGAATCCCTTATTACGAAAACGAATATTCTGACAAATCGGCGATAATCTTCGGAAATGAGGGAAAAGGAGTCAGGCGGTTGGTGAAAGAGAGAAGCGACGTTCTCATTTCGATTCCCATGGAGCGAACGGTAGATTCACTGAATGTCGCTGCCGCTGCGGCTATTATCTTATTCGACAGACGACGCCAGCTCGCCGTACGAGGAGCGTGAACAAAACTAATGAGAATACGCGAACTGTCGTCCGATGTTGTTAGAAAGATTGCCGCAGGTGAAGTCGTAACGGGATGCTTTTCCGTAGTGAAAGAACTGGTGGAAAACAGTATAGATGCCGGTGCAACGGCTATTGAAATTGAGATCAAATCGGGCGGAAAAGAATACATAATGGTAAGAGACAACGGAAGAGGGATGACCAGAGAAGAAGCAAGCGTTGCTATTCTGCCTCATACTACCAGCAAGATTGTCTCCATAGATGATCTCGATACTCTTCTCACATTCGGCTTCCGGGGAGAGGCCCTTTCAACGATAGCCTCGGTGTCGCGCATGCGGCTGTCAACCGTCTCAGATACAGAGGAACTTGGGGTGGCTCTCGACATTGCCGGAGGCGATATCATAGGAGAGAAACCTCTCAGCGGTTCAAATGGAACTGCGGTCGAAGTCTACGATCTTCTCTATAACACGCCCGCCAGAAGGAAGTTCTTGAAATCCGCTTCAATTGAAGGCCGAATGGTAACTGAGATGGTTCAGAGGTTCATACTCGCATTTGATAAGATCGATTTCACTTATTCTCGGGATTCTCAAGTGATATTCGATACAAGGGGCCTTGAATCGGTCGAGGCCAGAGCTGCACTTATCTATCCAGGGCTTTCTGAAAAAGACTTGATACCAGTTTTGGAAAGCTCGGCAGAAATAAAGATACGGGGTTTTGTTACACTTCCAAATCGCACAAGAAAGAATAGAATGGGTGAAAACATCTTCGTGAACGGCAGATATGTTAGGCAATTCGAACTGAATTATGCTCTCGAGAGGGGTTACGGAGAGACTCTTCAAAAGGGGAATTTTCCTTTTGCAGTTCTCTTTATCGATATCGATCCTCACGAAGTCGATGTTAACATCCATCCACAGAAGCTCGAAGTGAAATTTGCGTCTACTTCATCCGTTCTGGATCAGGTGAAGAGGGCTGTACGGTCTGCCGTTAAAGGCGCCGGTCATTTCACAATCGATGTGGTTCATAGCGAAGAGAGCGCCGCCGGAAGATCGGTTGAACGGAGAGAGATCTCAGACATTGATCAGGAGCATTTAATAAGGGATCGCGGAATAAAACACTCCTGGAGGGACCAGAGAGTCTTTGATAACAGTGCGAGCGACACTTATGCGAAGTCCAGACTAGATCGTCAGCTTTTCAGATCATTTACTCCTGCTGAAGAGCGCGAACAATCAGCAACCAAAGAAAAGAGCGGGGGAGTAAAAGCAAGCTTCATTGGTGTCTTCGGAGAACGGTATTTGATTGCGGAATCCGAGGACGGTCTCTTGTTGATCGATCAGCATGCCGCTCATGAGCGGATCATTTTCGAGGCTCTAAAAGAAAGCAAGAAGATCTCCCCTCAGAATCTTCTCATGCCGCTTGAGCTGAATCTCGAGAGGTCCAAAATGGATCTGATTATCGCGAGAGAGGAAGCGTTGAAGAAACTTGGGTTCACTTTCAATTTCGGCAATGATAAAATAATAATGGTATCCATTCCTCAAGTCATTAAGACGGAGGGTGCAATAGATACACTCGAGGAAATTCTAGACGAGATGAGGTTGGAAGGTCTTGAAACTCCCGAGAGGGTTTTCGATAATCTTTTGGCCTCTATAGCGTGTAAAGCGGCAGTAAGGACTGGAAACAGACTTGACATAGGGCAGGCTGAAGTTCTTTTTGAAGAGTTGAAGGAGAAGAATCTTCTTGTATGCCCCCATGGAAGACCGATATCCATGGTAATAAGGCTGGAGGATCTGGACAGATACTTCTCCAGATAGCTCTCAGAAACAATGCTTCACATCAAGGGAAACCGGTGTGAATCCGGTACGGTCCCGCCACTGTAAGCGGTACGAACTCTGCACATGCCACTGGGCAACCGGGAAGGCGCAGACAGTAGATTGATCCGCAAGTCAGGAGACCTGTGTGAGGCTCAGATATCACCATCCTTCCGAGGCAGAGGGGTGGTGAAATTCCTTGCAGAAGAGGTGAGTTTTTTGAAGAGGTTTTTTGCAGTCGGCTTTATGGTACTGTTCTGTGTTCTGTCACTTGCATTTGAAATCGTGGATGATCTTGGAAGACTCGTGGCGATTGACAATCCACCCGATAGGGTTGTCATAGCTTCTCCTGCGATCACCAGATATCTCGAAGTTCTGGGTGTATCATCCAGGATCGTAGGAGTGACTGACTGGGACCCGTATGCCTTATCGAATGAAGTGGAGAAAATAGGCAATCTCGTTCCTCTCAACCTTGAGAAGATTCTCTCTCTTGGTCCTGATCTGGTAATGATCTCTGGTGGCTTTCAAGAGGCGGAAGTTGCCAAGCTCGAGAAGATCGGGATCTCTGCCTTCGTAATGAATCCGAACTCTTTCGAGGATATCTACAGGAATCTAATGGTTGTTGGCAATTTGTTCGGCATACCTGACAAAGGAAGGATAACGGCGACGAACTTCAGAGATGAGGTTCTTGAAATCGCAAAAGACTCCTATAATGTTCCACAGAGTGAGAAGCCCAAAGTTGTGTACATAATGATAGTCGGTGAGGTAAGCGATATCTGGACTTGCGGAACGGGATCTTTCGTTAACCAGGCGATCGCATATGCCGGTGGGGCAAACATCGGAGCACCTTACAGCGGAAATAACGGATGGTTTCCCGTCAGTCCTGAATTCGTTCTTAACTCCCAGCCGGACATAATTCTTGTGCCATACTATTACGAAGGCGGTCAGGAAGAGGCGGTAAAAATGATAACTTCTTACAAACCCTTTGCAGATCTTCCTGCAGTGAAGAATAACCGAGTCTACCCGCTTTACGACGGCCTAACCGCATATGCAAACCCCGATTTTGTAGACCTCGTGAAGACGTTGAAGGAATTCTTCTATTGAAACGCGCAGCACTTTTCGCGTTTTTCTCCACAGCATCCGTACTTGGGATGCTGTGGCTCTCGAGTTTCGGAACAGTCAATTATTCGTTGAATGAGATTTTCGGCATATTTCTTGGAGACTCTTCGGAACCAGCTTCCAGTATCTACGTGAATCTCAGACTGCCGAGATTATTAGTGGCTTTCCTGATCGGCTCAGGGTTGGCGGTAAGTGGAAATGGACTTCAACTTACTCTGAAGAATCCCCTTGCAGACCCATATATTATCGGCATATCGGCGGGGGCCTCCTTTGGAGCTGTGTTATCTTTGTTCTTGAGAGATGTTGGCAGAATATCGCTGAACATGGATCTCCTTGCTTTTGTCTTTGCCTTGTTTTCTTCATTCCTGACCTATACGATTTCCCGAAGAGGAGGGAGAATCCCTATAACAACACTGGTTCTTTCCGGAGTAATAGTCTCCTTTCTTTTCAACGCGGCGGTGACTTTTCTTGTCGTATTTGCCTGGCGAAATGTTATTACCTTGCATTTCTGGTCTCTCGGTTCTCTTTCGGGTGTTACCTGGGATGATTTTTTCAGACTGCTTCCGATAATTATTCTTCAGTATGCTTTGTTCACGATAATTCGCCGAAGAATGATAATAATGGCAGCCGGAGAAGAACACGCCATAACCGTCGGAGTTCACCCGGAGCGCATAAAGTTCCTGGTATTCTTCACCGTATCAATCGTTTCGGCAATTGCAGTCTCAACAGCCGGTTTGATTGGTTTTGTGGGGCTTGTTATACCCCACATGGTTAGGCTTGCCTTTGGCACTGACAGCAAGCTGAACCTTCCTGCAACCGCGATTTTCGGCGGGGTTTTTCTGGTGGTCTGCGATACCATTGCGAGAACGCTCTTTCAACCCACGGAACTCCCAATCGGTGCAGTGACTGCCCTGGTAGGCACTCCCGTCTTCATATATCTTCTAAGAAGCAGGGAAGTGGCTAATGATGGTTGATCCAATACAGGTAAGAGATCTGCATTTCAGTTATGGAAAGGAAGAGGTTCTGAGTGGAATCGATCTGGAACTCAAGCACGGGGAAGTGCTTGGAATACTGGGACCAAACGGGAGTGGAAAATCAACTCTGATGGGTGTTATCTGTGGAATTAGAAAGAACTGGAACGGACTTGTGAAAATCACGGGAGAAGATCTTCACGGTCTCTCAACAAAAAAACTGGCAAGAATAATATCTTACATACCACAGAGCTTCGAACCGTCATTCGATCTGAAAGTTGAGACTATTGTTTCGTTTGGAAGAAACCCACATTTGAAGGGACTGGGAAACTTAACAAATGAGGATTACATGATAATTGACGAATCGATGAGGCTTACAGAAGTATACGGATTCAAGGATCGTCCCTTCAGTACACTCAGCGGAGGCGAGAAACAGCGTGTAATAATCGCAAAGGCTCTTGCCCAGGAAGGAAAGATACTTCTTATGGACGAGTTCACAACTCATCTAGATCCGGGGCACGCAAGAAGAGTTGGAAAAATCGCGACTGATCTCGTCCGCGCAAAGGGACTAAGTGCAATAGCGATCTTTCACGATATAAATCAGGCGGTAGAGATTTCAGACACGCTCTTATTCATCAATAATGGAAGAGTAATTACTTCAGGCAAGGCCTGGGATGTCGTTACTCCGGAAATCATTAGGCAGGTTTACGGCCTTAAATCAAAAATCATGCAAAACCCGGTCAGTGGGCTGCCACTGGTAGTGTTCTACGATTGAGACATGGGATTGCTGACATCGGCTGCCTCGGCACCAGTTATCCTTACAAGTTCTTCGAAATTAGTCTCGACAGCGGAACCGGAAGTCCCCGCAGCAGGAAAAACAGTATCATACTGTTGAAGAGACTGATCGACAATGATCTTGACTCCTGAAAGTCCATAGGGACAAACGCCACCTGGCGAGAAACCTGTCACTCTAAGCGTTAGGATCTCATCGGCCAGGCGAGGTTTCTCCCCGACTATAATCTTGAGCTTCGAGGGTGAAACCTTTCTATCACCGGGGCAGACCACAAGATAAGCTCTTCCACTCTTGCAAGTGAAGAGAATCGACTTTGCTATTTGACCGACTTTCACCTTCAACATCTGCGCAGCCGTCGTGGCAGTGGGTGTAGTTCCTTCGGGAAATTCGTAGAACTTTAGGTCGTTGGCCTTCAGTATTGCAAGCACCTTTTCTGGGATCATCGTACACCTCCGGGAAGGGAATTGAACTATGATACCACGAGCCCAAAAGTCGAATCGAGAATTCATTATCGAAGTGGAGAAGAAAATCCTACGGAAAAAGCTTTCGCTTAAATGAAAAGTGTCCACTCCTTCTGCGAAATTTCTCTATTCAAATATCATTCCATTACTTCAATTAAGAAATCGAAAAAAATCATATGGATGCGATACACGAATACTCTTATTTACAGTCGCAAGCGAGAGCTTTTTTAAGCTCATTTACACTCTCTCCATCAGTACCGGCCCACTCTCGAAAAAAATCCAACAATGCCTGTAGAATCGCATATTTTCTATTGACTCTTTAGGCAGATCGTCACAACCTTGAGTTTAAGTCAACGTCAATCCCCTTCAATGCGACAATCCAGCCTCTTCCAATAATCAATGGCTGGCGCCATACGAAACTCCGTACAAAAGGAATTAGACCGGTATTCGCGCTAATACCGGAAGGGATCCCCCTCCTGTGGATCGACGCCAACAACAATGGCAATGTGCTAGACGACCCAACGATCGCACCGGACTTCAAGGAGACCCACCAAGACACAACGACCTACGAGTGGATTACCAGAGTCAAAGTCTTTTACGAACTCGAGGGCTATTGGGAATCAAGATCTGTCAAACTGTTAGCCAGAAAGACGGGGTTGACTGGCGAGCTGGAGATCCGATACTGTTTGTACGAGCACATGGAGGGGTTAGTCTGGGCCGAAGACGGCCCGAGAAAGATCAAACTCTTCACGCTAGACCCCAAAGGTTTTTACTATACCGACCAGGTTTACTTCGGAGTCGATACGGACGGCGACGGTGAAATAGCTCTAATCCACGACTCTTATGAGATTTTCCTGCATGAAGAAGTCTTCTCTTTGAACGGCAAGGCATACAGACTCTGCGAGGTTTCCGAAGACGGGAAAAAGGTCTCCTTTGAGGAGACTAAGGAGACTCCGACGGAGAAGCCAAAATTTCTCAAGGGACAACCTCTTCCGATTCCCGGAGTTCTCCAGACGGATCCAAGTCTTAATGCGGCCTTTTTCGAGGGGTCCCCCAGCCTGATCGTTCTCAGCAAAGTCTCGCCTGCGACAGTCGTCGAACCAGTATACACCGATTGCGACTGTAGTTCTCTGAGCGCTTTCGAAAGGTATAGATTGGACGGAATCATCGATCTCGCCCGGAGGTACGCAGAACTGAAGGTTCTATGGGTACTCACAGGAAAGGAGCAAGCTGAGCCGGAAGCGGCGCTGTTGGAAAATATCTATTTGAGAGACGAAAGAAGTTTGGTCGATTTCTACGGCTTCCCAGGCGAGGAGAGGGTTTTCATCGCCGATTCGAAGGGCGTTATAATTGAATTAGACCGTTACTGGGTCGACGAGGCCAGCCTCGAGACTGATCGGCCGCAAAGCGGAAAACTGATGCTCAATTACTCCGACATAAAAAAGACTGTAGAAGCTCTGTACAAAACCAATTGAAGATCCGACCATTGGCGAATTGAACTTTCAGCAAAACGGAGAACCGCTCTTCAAATGAATGAGAGCGGTTCTCTTGATTTCACCTTCCGGCACAAGAACGTTCAACCCGTCGAGTCAATCCGTTCCCATACCGTTCACTATCACGGCTTTCGCCAGTTCGTGCGCGAGCGCGGTGAAATCCCTTCCCTCGATGTTGCTCAGCACCACCACAAAGATGTCGTCGTCGACATACCGATTTATTCTAGTCGAGGTACCCTTCGTGTCCCCGTCGTGATAAACGACCCTTCTGTACTCGCCATCTATAAACTCGTTACCGATAAAGACTCCATAGCCTGCCTCGAAGAGTTCATTCGTTGGACTCTCCATTAGTCTTAAGGAGCTTTCCGAAAGCACTTCTCCGGAGGAAAGCGCTCTGTCCCACAGATACAGATCATACACAGTGGAGTATAACCCCCCCGCTCCCCCTGGAAGCCTTCTATCGACCCAATCAGCAGGTCTTACGCTAGAGAGATCTATAACATAGGAATCACAGTAGTAAGGAAGACCCCATCCGCTATCGTATTCATTGTAATCGTAACCGGTATTATTCATTCCCAGTGGTTCGAAGAAGTTCGTTCTGAGATAATCATCATAGCGCTTCCCGCTTGCCCTTTCTATGATGACGCTGAGAAGGAAATACGCGCTGTTGCTGTAGAGAAAGCTGCTTCCAGGTTCAAATCTCAGAGGCAGAGAGGAGATGTAAGCGATTTCGGCTTCTTGAAGAGTTCTATCCTCCTCAAATTTCTTGACTTCTCCAAGAAGTTCTAACGTGTTAATCATTGTTGGAATTCCAGAAGAATGATTAAGCATCTGATGAATAAGGATTCTCTCTCCGTTAGGGAATTCGGGAATGAATTTTGCAACAGAATCTGAAAGAGATATTGTCCCCTCTTCCAGTAGCCTAAGAACTGCAGCTGCGGTAAACTGCTTGGTAATCGATGCAATTCTGAACTTCTTTTCAGGAGTGTTGGGGATATTCCTTTCAATGTCTGCCATTCCGTATCCTGCTGCGTGCAAGATTGCATCTCCTCTTGAGACAAGAACGGTTCCCCAAAAGCCTTCAAACACGATACTCTTATTCATTACTTCATCTATGGGATTGGCAAATAGAAGAAAAGAAAGAGATATAACAGATAACACTACAGTAGCCAGTCTTCTGAACAAAAGGCACCTCCAGTTGAGAGAGTTTGTGGAGACCATGATCAATGATAACTCACTTCTGCAATACTGAGATGGATTCTGGATTAACCATGCGAATTGCTCGTCGTTCTGAATTCGCCTGCCGGAACTGATATCCACAGTCTTCCCATCGAAACGATCTGTCACTGTCACCGGCTTTGGACTAAGTCTATTGAATCTCCAAGAAGCTCTTCAGTTACCTGGCGGCTCAAAGAGAGAGTCTTTCTGCACAGTCATGAGCCAAATCGATCATCGCTTCGATGAGCAGAATGAAATCATCTGCGTTAGACTATAGTTGAAATACAACAGTTGGCAAATCTATTTCAAATGTCTCACTTTGAAAGCATCATTAGGTCTCTGCAGCCATAAAGATTAAAATAACAAATGTCGAGGACGCAATGATCGAAGCATATCCGACGGCTACACCGGAGAGGTTACTGACAAGATTTGTTTAAGGAGGAATGAAATGAGAAAGATTCTCTTGATAATAACGCTTTCTATTATTTCTTTGACCAGTTTGCTGTCTCAAAAAATCGTGGTCGCAGTGATGCAGGATCCCGACTTTCTTGATCCACATAGAGCGGCTGCCTCGGGCACTTACGAGATGATGTTCAACGTATTTGAGGGTCTCCTCAAACCCGACTCGAATGGAAGTGTTGTTCCGGCTGTGGCCGAGAGTTACCATATATCGGAGGACGGCCTGACCTATACTTTTACGTTAAGAAGCGGTGTGAAGTTTCATAACGGATTTGAGGTCACAGTTGACGATGTTCTCTACTCTCTCAACAGGCTGAAAGGAAACAATCAGGAAAGGGGCCTTTCATCAGACTTCGAAAAATTCGTTTCGAAGATCGAAGCGGTAGATGAAAAGACAATAAAGGTTGAACTCAGTACCTTGAACACCGACTTTCTCGAGAAGTTCATCATCGCGATAATTCCCGCAAATAATGACAACCATGAAGTCAACCCGATAGGAACGGGCCCGTTCAAATTCGTCAAGTACCAGCCGGGTCAGAGGCTTGTAATAGAGAAATTCGACGAATACTGGAATCCCGAGCTGCCTATAGTGGACGAAGTCGAATTCAGAATAATCCCCGACAACCAGGCTGCTATCATGAGTTTCATGGCCGGGGACGTTCAGATACTTCCAAGACTCGATGCAATTCAGGCAATGGTTCTGGGTAATCGATTCAACTTAATTACTGCAGAGCAAAACATGGTCCAGTTGATGGCAATGAACCATGCGGTCAGCCCCTTCGACGACATTAGAGTCAGGAGAGCGATTAACCATGCAGTGGACAAGGACGAGATTATAGAAATCGTGGCTGGCGGTTACGGGACGAAGCTCGGTTCAAACATGTCGCCGATAATGAGCATGTATCATCAGGAGGGTCTCGAGGATTACTATGAAACCAGTTTGGTAAGGTCAAGACAGCTTCTTTCTGAGGCAGGGTATCCCGACGGTTTCAGCACAAAGATCACAGTACCTTCGAACTATCAGTTTCACATAGATACAGCCCAGATAATTGTCGAACAGCTTAAGAGAGTTGGCATAGAAGCCGAAATAGAGCTGGTAGAATGGAGCGTATGGCTGGACAAGGTCTATACGTCAAGAGAGTACGAAATGACAATAATTGGTCTCACTGGGAAACTAAGCGCATACGATATTTTGAGACGGTACGTTTCCGATTATCCGAGAAACTTTTACAACTACTTCAACATCGAATACGATCGAGTGGTCAAAATGGCCATTGAAAAAACGGACATTGAAGAGAAGGCCTCTCTATTTAAGCAGGCACAGATAATCCTCACAGAAGACGCTGCGGCAGTTTACATAATGGATCCCAACTTCTTTGTGGCACTTGCTCCTAATCTATTTGGGTACAAGGTCTATCCACTGTACGTACAGGATATGTCAACTCTTTATTACCGTTAGGGAGGAGCGTCATCTGTGTATGTATATCTGAAGAAACTCTTTGCAATGATTCTTACGGTGCTTCTGGTTTCGCTCATAGCTTTTGTAGCTTTCGAGGTGATCCCCGGGAATCCTGCACTGTCGAGACTCGGCGTAGACGCTGAAGAATCGCAATTCGAAGCTCTTTCAGCCGAATTGGGACTAAACGATCCTCTCGGCGAGAGACTTTCGAGGTGGTTTAAGGGTCTTTTGACGGGAGACCTCGGCACTTCTATGAGATACTCAGTCCCAGTGTCTGATCTGATTCTAGACAGGATACCGGTAACTCTTTCGCTGGCGCTTATGGCCATGATGTTCATTACTCTAATCGGAATTCCTCTTGGAATAGTCAGTGCAAAATATGGTCACAGACTTCCCGGCATTTTGATTTCTATGATCTCACAAATTGGAATGGCTATTCCTTCTTTCTGGAGCGGGATAATCTTGATGTACATATTTGGAATCGTTCTCCGCTGGGTTTCGCCTGGAGGATACGTCCCGTGGAGCGAGGATGCCGTAGGAGCTTTCAAGTCTTTACTGCTCCCCGCCATCGCAATAGCCCTTCCGTCAATTGCCTCGATTATCAGGTATACGAGAAATTCCGTAATGGATCAGATGAAGAGCGACTATGTGCAGCTGGCCCTGTCTAAGGGTTTGAACATAAACTCAGTGTTGTACAAGCATGTGCTGAAGAACTCTCTAATTCCGATCGTTACAGTCCTCGGTATGATAGCGGCAAACATTCTTGGAGGCTCGATAGTGATCGAACAGGTTTTCACGCTTCCAGGTCTTGGAAGACTGTTGATCAATGCGATCTCAACCCGTGACCTACCTCTCGTCCAGGGGATGGTACTGTACATTGCGTTTATAATTGTGATCATCAACTTCCTGATCGACATTGTCTATACCGTAATCGACCCTCGAATCAGATTGGGCGCATGAGGATAGTATGGACAAGAGAAGCATAAATCTCAGAATTGGAATTGTATTGATATCTCTTCTGTTCTCAATGATGATTGTGAGTTTGTTTTACACCCCGTTTTCAGTAACGGAAATCAATAGGGAAGAGCGTTTTTCACCTCCGTCAGTCCGCCATCTTCTGGGTACAGACAATTTCGGAAGAGATGTGCTTAGCAGGATCATGAAAGCTTCTCAGACTGCTTTTTTTGTAGGATTGGTTGCCGTTTCTATCGGAACTCTCTTTGGAGTAACGATCGGTGCCGTGTCAGGTTATTTCGGAGGAATTGTCGATGAGATAATCATGAGATTCATCGATGCAATGATGGCCTTCCCCAGCATTCTCCTTGCGTTGATGTTTGTTTCAGTCTTTGGGGTGGGTCTGAGAAACACGATCGTCGCAATAGGTATCATGTCGATTCCTTCATTTGCCAGGATCACAAGGAGTGGCTTCGTTCAGTATAAAGAGCTGGATTACGTAAGAAGTGCAAAGGTAAGAGGAGTTTCAAACCTCCGTATTATGTTAAGACACATTTTGCCTAATGTACTTTCCCCAATTGTTGTCGCAGCATCTATGGGTTTTTCAAATGCAGTTCTGGCCGAAGCGGCGCTCAGTTATCTTGGACTTGGAATCCAGCCGCCCAATCCCAGCTGGGGAAGAATGCTGAGTGAGTCTCAGGTCTTCATAACCGTCAGCCCCTGGTACGCGATAGCACCAGGAATCTTTATTACCCTACTTGTGCTGGGATTCAATTTTCTCGGAGATGGGATTCGGGACATGAGAGAGAAGAGAAAATAGGTGAGAACATATGCGAACTGAAAAAGAGCCTCTGTTAGATATCAAAGATCTCAAAATCGCCTTCGACTCTACAGAAGGGATGCTCTACGCAGTGAAGGGCATATCTCTGGAGGTGCTGGAGAAGGAGATAATCGGGATCGTTGGAGAATCTGGATGCGGAAAGACAGTGACAGCTCTTTCGATAATGAGGTTGCTTCCAGGCAATTCGCACGTGACAGGAAGTCTCTTCTTCTCAGGAACCGATCTGCTCTCTCTCAATGAGGAGAAAATCAGGCGAATACGTGGCAAGGATATCTCGATGATCTTTCAGGAGACACTTTCATCGCTCAATCCTCTACTGAAGGTCGGGTGGCAAATCGAGGAGAACCTTAAGATGCACACTTCTCTTGACAAGGAAGAGCGATTCTCAAGGGTCCTTGAGATCATGAAAGGTGTCGATCTTCCTGATCCAGAAAGGACATATGGCAAGTACCCTCACGAACTGTCGGGCGGTATGAGGCAGAGAATAGCTATAGCCATAGCCATTGTCTGCAATCCAAAACTGATAATCGCAGATGAGCCGACTACTTCTTTGGACGTAACAATACAGGCACAGATACTGGAGCTGTTAAGAGAGATAAATCGTGAGAGAAACTCCTCAATGATTTTTATTTCGCATAATCTAGGAGTAGTTCGGGAGATCTGCTCGATGGTTTACGTTATGTATGCCGGGCACATCGTTGAGAAAGCACCTGTCGATAAGCTCTTCACAGATCCTGCCCATCCCTACACAATGGGCCTCATAAAAGCCATACCTAAGAGAGACTCAAAAGGCAAGGAGCTCTTCGACATTCGAGGCCGGGTGCCGTCAATAGCAGACATGATTTACGGTTGCCCATTTGAGCCAAGATGTGACTACGCTGTCGAAAAATGTAAGAGAGAGTTCCCCGGCTTCAAAAAGATGGACAATGATCACGAAGCGAGATGCTTCCTTGCTGGAGAGATTTGATGAAGAGAGGTATTCTGGAGATTCATAACCTTAGAAAACATTACAGGCTGAGAAGAACCCGATTGCTGAAGAAGCCGGGCTCGATCAAGGCACTTAACGGAGTTTCCTTAAGTATTTCTGAAGGAGAATCTTTCGGACTTGTAGGTGAGTCCGGCTGTGGAAAATCAACGGCCGCCTATACAATCGTGGGGCTACTAAAACCGACGGAGGGGAGGATCCTCTTCAAAGGCGACGACGTTACTTCGCTGAAGAGAGATCAAAAACGTGAATTCAGAAAGAAGGTTCAGCTAATCTTTCAAGACATTTCAGGATCCTTGAATCCAAAAGGAACAGTCGAGTGGATACTGAGAGAACCTTTGAGAGCAATGGGAATGCAAAAAAGAGAGATCAAAGAGCTGATTTTGGAGAGCATGAACCTTGTGGGACTTGACAAGGATCTCTTGGGAAGATTCCCTCACGAGCTTTCTGGAGGTCAAAAACAGCGCGTAGGAATCATGAACGCGTTAATTCTTAATCCAGAAGTCGTAATAGCCGATGAGCCGGTTTCTTCGCTCGATGTCTCTATCCAGGCACAAATGCTTAACCTTATGAAAGACCTTCAGGAGAGGCTTTCTCTGACCTATCTCTTCATTTCCCATGATTTAAACGTTGTTCATTACTTCTGCGACAGAATAGCCGTCATGTATCTTGGCGAAATCGTTGAGCTCTCCGAATCTGAAGAACTCTACACATCACCGCTTCACCCATATACTCAGTCCCTCCTTTCGGCAATTCCCGGTGAAACCGATCATAAGCTCGAAAGAATAATACTTGAAGGTGATGCTCCCAGTCCCTTGAACCCACCAACTGGATGCTTCTTTCACCCCAGATGTTTCAGGAGAATGGCGATTTGTTCGAGTGTGAAGCCGCAAAGGACCGAGGTAACGAAAGATCATTTTGTAAGCTGTCACCTTTATGAGCGTTCGACTCTCCTAATACCGTAACCCGAGGTGTTTTTTGACCGGCATCGCTTTAAGGAGCACGAATCAATTCTTTCATCCGATCTTCTTGAGTAAATACATACTGAACACATAAAGACAGCTTGCCATCACAGCCAGTGAGACAAAAGCAACTCCAAACGAGATTGTGTCAGCGATTCTTCCGAAAATTGGGAAGAAAATTATCATTACTAAGCTATACATCATACTTGCAAAGGATATTATCGTTGCCCTGCTCCTGGATGGAATCAGCTTATTTATGTAGTCGTTGCCTGCTACGAACAGCATAGCTTCAATCATAGTTACAACCATGAAGAAAGGTAACTTGTTCGAGCAAAGAGCCACACCCCACATGGATGCGACGGAAACAAGAGGCAGTATGATCAGGACTTTCTTCTCCTTCAGCAGATGAGATAACCTCTGAACCTTCATGGCCACTAAACCGGCAAGAAACGACCCGGCTGCAAGGTATATGCCAATCTGAAACTCCGTGCGGCCAAGTCCTTTCCAGTAGTTTTGAATGTAAAAGAATATGCAGGCGCTGAATGCCAATATAGTCTGAACAAAAAAGATAAGAAATGCAACCTTCTTATCTCTAGCGATTATTGAGAAGCTATCAACAATCTGCTTCAAGAAGCCCCGGAAGGTCTTTGAGTTACGGCTCACCGATTCGAGGATTGGTGGTTCTGTGAACGAAAGAGAATAGACCGCCGAAAATGTGATGATCCCGGCGGAAACCCAAAATGCATAGTGGTAATTGTACGTTCCCAGGAACCCGCCGATTAGAAGCGCCGCAACTGAAGACACTTGAAATATAGCCTCCTGCCTCCCAAGAACCGATATGAAATTGTCTTCTTTTTTCAGATATTTGAGAGAGTCATAAACAAGAGCCTCTCCAGAACCCGATTCCAAGTTATACGAAAGTGCAGCGAGTATCATGAATAGTGCGAAATGAAGGAAGTTCCTAGAGCCGATCAATACTAGAATGCTTACAAGAGATAGACACCTCCCGATGGTTCTGCTGAGCTTTCTTCCGAACAAGTCTGCTACAGACCCTGTAGGGACCTCCATCGTCAAAGAGGTCACGTGGAATATTCCTTCAAGGAAACCGATCTGCGTCAAACTCATTCCCCTGGAGGCCATGTATATCATCCATAGACCGCTCGACAGTCTCATGTTCATAAGGAAAGAGAATAGGTAATTTTTCTTTATGTTGCTTTTCATGCGCTCAACCATATTATTCATACGATTTCTCCCAAAAGAAAGAGGCCGTGACGCTCGTCACGGCCTCTTGATTCACAGCAAAGATTTCAGAGCAATCCAGGCTCGACGAGGTAGCATTCACCCACGGAATCCAAAAATCCGCCCAAGATAGCTCTTCTATAAGCCTGAATAACTTCTAGCATGTGGGTTTGCTCCTTCTCCTGGATTGAGTTAGGAATATTATATATCAAATAGGCTCATAAAAAAGTTTTCAATGCGGATGAGGCATTTCTCGTTATTCTCCGGGTTCTCCAGCTGTCAGAAAATCCCCATCGGCGCCGAGCTCTCAATCTTCCTCCTCAGAATTATGAAGGAAAGTTTTTGCGCTTCTCCTGAAGTTCGACTCATCATAGGAGTCCGCAAGAATCTCTTTTGTACGATCAAAGGAGTCGATATCAATCTCCTCTGAATACTCGAAGCTTTTAAGCATACCTTCTTCAATGGTGAGAATCTTTTCCCCGTGTTCTGCAATGAACTGCCTGTCGTGGCTAATGAAGAAAAACCCTCCTGCGAAGTCGTTGAGAAGTCTGTCAAGTACTTCTAGAGATTCAATATCCAAATGATTGGTTGGCTCGTCCATAAAGATGAACTCAACCTTTGAAAGAAGGGATTTCAGTAAGGCAAGCCTCATCAACTCTCCGTAGCTCATCTTTTTAATCTCCGAGAAAGCCTTCTCTCCCTTGAGACCGATATTGGCCAGGTGACTTCTGACGGTGGTCTCTTCCAGTCCAAGGTCGGCGATTTCTTCATAGGGAGTTCCTCTTTCGAAGAGTTCTGCGACATTCTGTGGAATGTACATCCAGTTTACACTATCGTTTCTGTACATTCTGCCACTCGATGGTTCCAGAATCCCTACCAGGCATTTCATCAGAGTTGTTTTCCCCGAACCATTCGGCCCTATGAGACCAACTCTATCGGAAGTATCTATGTTAACAGAGGCCTCCCTTATGACTTCATTTTCTTCGTAAGAGAACGAGAGGCCCTCCACCATGACCATTTTTCTGTTCGGAACTCCATATTTAGGAATCCTGACAGTAACAGGCTTCTCAACAAACGGTTTTTCGCACTCCAGTTCACCGATCAGTCTTTCGGTCCTTTTCTGTACAGCTAGCGCACGTCTGGCTAGTTTAGCCGCCATATGTCCTTCATGGCCTTTATCGCTTGCGAATCTCTTTGAAGCCTCTCTTGAATCTGACCAGCTCTTCCTCCTCGACGCATCGAGTTCAAGTTGACGTATCTTCTTACTTATCTCTTCACTTTTCTTCTGCCTTGAGAGGAAATCACTTTTCAGATGCGCCAGCATCTCAGAATAGCCGCCTCGAACTCCTATTGCCTCTCCTCTTTTCAGATAGATCGTCTTGTGAGCGACTCTGTCGATGAATCTCCTGTCATGACTTACAACAATAACTCCAACACCCCTCTCGCTTAGTGAGGTTATGATCTCTTCAAGTCTTAAGGTCATTTCTATGTCGAGATGGTTTGTCGGCTCGTCCAGCAAGAAAAGATTCGAACCGGAGAGAACTCCCCTGACAAGGGAGAGAATTCTCTTCTGCCCATGGGAGAAATTCATGTACGGGAAATCCAGATTGTCAACATTGATGCCAAACTCATTTAGAAATGAAGAAATCTTTGCTTCGAACTCGAATCCCCCAACATTATGAAATTCATTTATGAGTTCCGCATAGGTCATAGGATCATTTACAGAGCTGCCCAATTTCTCGTAGATGTCGAAGAGCTCTTTTTTCGCCCCCAGTAGATACTCCTTCACTGTCCCATAAAAGTCTGCGATCTCCTGGTTAACAAGAAGCGGGTCGATACCTTGCTCTATAGTTATTTTTCCTTCCGAGGGAGTGATTTCACCTTTGATGGATTTCAGGAGAGTCGACTTGCCGGCACCGTTTGCCCCGGTGACAGCCAAAATCTCTCCTGCAGCGAGATCGAGACTGACTTTCTTAAGAACGTCTACGCTTCCAAAGGAAATTGAAAGATTGTGTATTTGAAGCAAATTGATCACCTCCAGTAAGGCTAGAAGCTCAAAGTTTTTTGAATTGAACGGCTAAACAGGATTGAGGTCTTTCGATGTTTTTTTGAGGAAGTATTCAGTTTTGTAGATTAAAGAAGTCTATTCTTCATTTCAGCACCTACTGGTTTGCGATCAGTAATTTATAACACATAGATCAAGGCCAAGTCAAACTCATTATCGAGTTGAGCATGATGCACTACCAACAAGTACTACGTTTTAGTTTGATTGTGAACTTGCGCAGCGATGGAAAGCAAAAGCAAGTTCTAGTTAGATTATGATCTTCAGAATGTTTCTGCCGTCAACATAGGAGTATTCGGCTTTCTTGGAAAACCTCTTTATTAAGTAGATACCCATTCCACCTTGCTGCAGAAGCTCGATGTTCTCAAGATTTGGATCATCCACCTCAAGTGGATTGAACTCTCTTGAAGTGTCTTCGATTGTAATTACTACTTCATTTTCCCCGATAGCGAGACTGACTGATATAAGATCTTCTTCAGTAAGCTGGCCGTGCTTAACGATATTAGAGCAAGCCTCAATTACTATCAAGCCAGCTCTGAAACCGGTTTCATTGTCCATGCACCTTCTTACTATCTCCGAGACTTTAGCCGAGAAAGCATCGATTTTGCCCATTTCGGGTCTAACGTTGAAATTGTACTTCTTCTCACCCATCTCTCAACACGAATTCTTGATGACTTCTTCAAGGCTACAATCCTTTACAACAAAGAGCCTATCGAGCCTCAGAGTATTAAGCAGCTTCTTTATCTCTTTAGACAGATTTATCAAGACGAGATCACTATCTTCAGCAGCAACTGTCTTGTAGATGCTTATCAAAGCGGCAATGCCCATAGAGTCAATGAATTCGATGTTGGTCCCATCGACGATCACTGACGAACAGCTTTTGAGATCGACTGTCTCTTGCCATTTTCTGAACCTCGCCGATGTCTCTCCTGTGATTCTCGCTCTTTCCAAGAGGGAAATTACTCCGATCTTATTCTCCATCATCTTCAGTTCAAACATCTTACACTCTGCTCCTCGTTTTCATAGATTTCCGGACCATCTGACGTTCTTACTAGAACTCTATGAGCAGCGCCGTAATATCATCTTCAGCCAACACACTTCCTTTGAAGCTATCAAATGAGGTCTTAAGACGCTCAGATGTTTCCTCAATGTCTATATTCGCACAACTCGCAAAGAGATCTCTTAGTCTGCTCTCACCATACATCTCACCTTTTTCGTTCGACAACTCAATCAATCCGTCTGTATACACCAGAAGACGATCTCCCTTTAATAACGGCACTCTCGACACTTCTCCGCGAACCATGTTCATACCAATCAGGCTTTCTCTCCTATCATCAAGCAGTTCAACAGAGCCCTTTCTAAGAATCATCGGCGAGGGGTGGCCCGCATTTGCCAGAAGAGCAAAGCCTTCTAGATCAACAACTACGGCGATAATAGTAAAGAATAGATTGAACCTCTCAAACACGAAGTTCTTGTCGAGCTCTTTCATGAAGCTGCTCAGGTCGAAATCTATGTCGTTAATACCGGATCTGAAATCTTCAATGAACCGGTGCACCATAACCGATAGCATTGCAGCATTTACTCCATGTCCGGACATATCCGCTAAATAAACGAAGAAACGGTTTTCGTTCAACCTAAACACATCGAATATATCGCCGCCAACTCTGTAGGAAGGTTCGTAGATCCATCTGACAGCAAGTCCTTGTGGATCGCTTTTTGGTACAAGCGCGTTTTGTATCTTTCCCGCCGCAAGAACATCACTCTCAAGATTGTCTACAGCTATTCTCAGGGACTTTATCAACTCGTGTAACTTCAACTGAGTATTCACTCTAAGTAAAACCTCTTCGGGAAGAAAGGGTTTTGAGATGAAATCAACGGCCTCCGAACTGAGAGCAGTAAGTTTGCTCTGCCTGTCGGAAGAGCCGGTAAGTACGATTACTGGAATAGACCGCAGCTCTTCACTAGACTTGAGCTCAGTCAGAATATCCAGTCCATTATAGTCGGGCAGCATAAGATCCAGCAAGATCATATCAGGCTTGTCTCTTGACAGTGAAGACAACGCAGACCTACCATCGGGGCTTTCGATCACATCGTGTCTATCCCTGACAAGTATTGATTTTAGAAGCACTCTAACCGAACTGTCGTCATCCACCACCAATATCCTGCTCACCTCACCACTCCTATTCGAAATAACGCAGAGCTTCAGCAGGTTCTATTCTTGAGGCCGAATAACTGGGAATAATCGTAGACACAAGTGAAGCAAAATAGAATATCAGGGTCATGGCAGCAAGCTGATTCCACGGAATATACAGTTTCATGCCTTCCATCAATGGAGAAGCGTAGATCTCTATACTTGTAAGAGTGCCGGTTACAATTCCGAGAACAATACCAACAATCGCGATAAATGAACTTTCCAAGAGAAAGGAGGAGAACACCATCTTCTTCGTAAATCCAATTGCCTTAAGCATTCCGATTATTCGCTTTCTTTCGTGAAGAGCCTTGAACATAATGATCGCGATTCCTACGATCCCGACTAGCATCCCGAAGTAAAGGAAAGATCTGAGAATGTTGACTGTTCCTTCCAGCATATTGGATGTTAAATTGATTATGTCGTCAACATAAAGGAGGAAGAGGCTCCTAGATTCGATCTTACTCTGCAGGGTGTCGAAGTTCTCTTTCTTCTGATCCGGAGAAGTGCCTGCAAGGTTGAAAAGTAAGTATCTCTCTGCAGCACTTCCTGCTAACTCGCTAGGAACATTTCCTGCATAGATTAGGAGTCCATTGAGGAAGGAGATAGTATTTTCCGGAATTGTAGCGATTACTTCCAAATAAACAGGACTGGTGTCAATCGACTCTGACGAAACCCCTCTTCTCAACAACCCGCCAATACCTTGACCGGAATCTCCCTGATCGACTAACCCTCTGAGTTCCAGAGTATCTCCAGGAACAACATCCGGCAAAACGCTATTAGACACTATTACAGTACCGGGATTACTACGCAAGTAATCCCAAAGCTCTTCACCGCTTGATATGTCTAGGTCCTCATCGTAAAGAATATCGGTCAATCTGCTATTGTCTATGAAAAGGTCGTCAACTAGATATATCTGTTCAAGTCCAAAGCTATCCTCTTTTCTCACAGCTACGTTCATACCCGCCACGGTCGAGATCTCTCTCACTTCAGGCTGTGACTGAAGTTCAGTGAAGGAGATGGTTCTCTCTCCTGTAAGCGAGAAGGCGCCAGCATCAAAACCAGTGAAAACCGCGTCCCTGCTTCTTATAAGCATTTGCTCCATCGAGTAAGGTATTACAGAGATAAGCGTAATCACGAAAATCACAACCGCAAACATGGCAATGGTAAGACCTGTCCTCATGCGATTCCTGGAAGAAAAGGCTATCGAAATCTTGAATACTGGTGCGGCAGCTCTCGCCTTTTGGAACAACTTATTCAGGAGAAACTCGAAAGTCTTTAGATTATAGACAATCAGGAAAAGACCGGCGAAAAGAATCGCAGCCCCTTTTGCAACCGTTAGATAGATGGAAGAACCGCTGGAAGCTATTAATGAAAAAGAGTTACTGACCATTGTAAACGCTATGACCGCAATGGAGAAGAGCGACTCGATTAACCTCTTGTTTCTCGCTGGAATAGCAATCGGTATTAGCAGACCTGTCAATACGACACCCGTAAAAAAGCCGTTTGCATTACCTATAGAGTAGGCGCTATATGCAACTACTATTGACAAGAGAACTCCAACTGAAGCTATGATATTCAGTAAGAGTCTTTGGCGCTCGTCCAGTTCTTCGGGAATATTCCTTACGGCGGTAACTATATTTGTTCGCGAAATTTTCCTTCCCGTATATAAAATTATTACCAATGGAATGATCAATCCAAGGAGAAACCCATAAGCAATCGAATCGGTACGCACAAAAAAGGCAAACGAGCTCTGCATGGAATCAAATGCGATGTTCGCTCCTTCAATGGGAATAAGCGTTACGATATCTTCGGAAAGACTCACAAAACTTCCCAGAGTAAACCTTGCGATAGCCAAACCAGCGAGCACACCAATTGCTGAAGATATTATCGAGTAGAAGAATCCTTCATAGAAAATGGTTCTTGAGACCCTTTTTCTCGAATAGCCTATCGCTCTGAGAGTTCCAAGCTCGGTTCTTCTCTCTTGTGCCAGCATCAAATATATATTTGTCAGAAGAAGCGCTCCTGCGAATATTGCGAAAACGCTTAACATAAGGAATAGAAGACCGATATTGCCTTGATCAACCATCCTGATAGAATCCCTCTTTACCTCTCTAACAGCAAACTCTTCGCCGGCCACCTCTCTTATCGCTACCACAACATCATCAGTATGCCTCTCCCCCTTTAAGAAATCACCGCGATTGGATACAAGCAAAGCGTTGAAATAATCATCCACACCGATTTTCAAAACCTCTCTCGCGACTTCAACATCCATAAGCATAGTGAATGCGTTTGGCCGTTGATTCTCTATCTGATAATTAAAAACACCGTTACCTTCAACAATGTCAATAATTTTCACTTGTGGAAGAGGAATCCAGAAGAGCAACCTCTGTCCAGGATCCGCAAGGATTTCGATCTCGTCTCCAACCGACACTCTTAATGAATCAGCGAGCTCTCGGTTTATTATGACGCCGGGTACACCATCCGTTGGGGGAGGAATCGCTAGATCGATACCGGAAGCGTCGGGCCACTTTGACAAATGATCGAACAAGACTCCTATGATGGTGACCTCCATACTCTGACCGGTTTGACTTCTTGCGTTACCCGGGAGACCCGCTGAAACAGTCCTGCTGAGAATGGGAAGAACACCGTCAACCTGTTCATTTCTGGACAGTGAATCGACAAGAGCCTCTATCTTGAAGTTTGGGATGAACTCTTTTACGACGTTCTGATTATCTGAAGGAATGTAGACCAATTCATCTATCTCACCATGAGTTCTCTCGATCTGACTAAACAAAAACTTCTGAAAGGAATCGTTCATGGCCATGGAGCCCATTATCAGCGCCGTTCCTATCAATGATCCCATTATTACGAGGAAAGTATCGGATTTTCTTCTGTAGACGTTCCTGTAACCTATTTTGAAGATTATTGGATTCATTATCATGGAGACAATGGTTGCAATTACAGCAATCCCCGTAAAAAGACTCACTATCTGTATTAGCACTCTTCCACCTTCAATTCATTATTCTCTTCAATCTTCAGAATGTGACCGCTGTCCATATGGAGAATCCTGTTGGAATAATCGGAGACTCTTTCATCGTGGGTTACAATAACGAAAGTCTGATTAAGAGTTTGGTTCAGCTCAGTTATAAGATTCATAAGGTCGCCGCTGGTTTTCGTATCGAGGGCTCCGGTGGGTTCGTCGGCCCACACGATTGCAGGTTTATGAACAAGTGCTCTTGCAATGGAAACTCTCTGTCGCTCACCACCGCTTAGTCGAGAAGGCAGATAATGCTCTCGCTCCATGAGATTCACTTTTGCGAGAATCTCCATAGCGGCTTCTCGAGCCTTTTTTTGGTTGCTTCCCATTGTAAGCATGGCAAGCTCAACGTTCTCGACCGCATTCAGTACTGGTATAAGATTGTAGAACTGAAAAACGAATCCCATGTTCATTGCCCTGAATCGAGTCTTTTCGTCGTCCTTCAGTGAATGAAGATCCACACCTCTAATCATGACTTTCCCTTCAGTCGGGGTATCAATTCCGGAAAGGCAGTTCAGAAGCGTACTCTTTCCACAACCAGATGGTCCGAGAATCGACAGTATCTCCCCCTCGTAGATATCGAAGGATACACCCTTCAAAGCCTCAACCGAAATCTCACCTGACCTATAAGTTTTACTAACGTTTCTAACTTCAACAAACGCCATTTCGAACCTCCTTTCAGTAAGCGAAAGATCATTTCTACAAAGTAATATCGTCCACAGCTTTCCTTATCTCATTATTGAGCTTCTGTATTGTCTTCTCAAGACTTGAAAAGGCCTTTCTAGACAAAGCAACAATTATCCCTGAAGCACAGTAGGAGAATATACCGGCCGCAACTTCTGTCCTCCTCTGAACCAGTACCGATGAAAGCATTACTGCAAGAGGGAAAAGCGGTGCGGCATAGGCAGAGAATATGTACAGCTTTCTCTGTAGCTCTGATGGTTTTCTTAGCTTCTCTTCGAGAGAAAGCACAACTTCTTTAAGCTTCTTCAGATTCTCGGAATCGATTATCTTGCCTTTCGTACTTTCGTTAAAGGTATCGGTAAGAGTTAGTACACTGTGAACATCTTCTAGAAAGGCAGAGATCTTCTTGGAGCGACCACCCCCCGGTACTCCCATTATAATCAAGTAGTCGAAAACGATTACTAGCGGAAGAAAGAAAAAAATGGGCTGCGTATAAGTGCCCTCGGCGAAATTGAGTATAAAAAGAATTGCAGTAGCTACCAAATAGTAAACCGTCAACTTTTTCATCAATCCATTTCCGGCAGTTTCTCCACCATCACTGAGGACGCGGAGACTCTTACTTTACATTCGTCAATCTCCTCAACCCAGTCTATCGGTATGAGCTTTTTCGACTTGGAGCCAAAACCACCATATTCGGAAACTAAATGAGTTATCTTCCCTTCGTCATTCAGGACGAAGCTTCTTAACCTTCCAATCGTCTTTTCCTCAGCACTAACTATATCACAACCTGGTTCGAGTGACTTAGTATCTTTGGGAACGTTTATCGAAGTGTTGAGGGGCGGAAGAGGATAAAGCTCTGCATAATCACCTACCGGTCTGAGCCAGTATACCGGAGTAACCCCGCTTTCCAAGTTATCAATCTCCTCTCCGGTCACAAAGAATGTCTCCTCGTAATCCTGCAGAGTTTCAACATCCTTCGATTCAATTTTCAACCTAACCTCATCGGGAGCCGCAAAAAAGATAGTCGTTATCGGCACGAGCTTTGCCACTCTATTGAAGATACCTTTCTCTATTACGACATGAGTGACTTCATTGTTCTTGGGATGAATAACAACCCGGATGACTTTCCCGAGGTCTTTTCCATCGGAAGAAATGGCTTTTGCACCCCATCTAATTCTGTTTTCCATAGGTTCACCCCCTTAAAACAAGTTTATCACGTAGGGCATGCTCTACCACAAAGACAATTGGTTATATGACTGCAGAAAACTGGAACGAGTTGTAAAATATAGTGGCTGAATGGTCAAGAATAGAGAGAAATACTGATCCTGGTCAAAGCACTTCGCTGAAGGAATAATCAAAACCGAGAGGAGGAAGTTCGTCTCTACGATTTGGATATGATGGACAATGAGCTATATGAGCCCATTTAGGCTTTTCTGGATATTCGTCAAAGTTAGCACGTTCACCATAGGTGGTGGATACGCGATGATCCCCGTCATCAAAGAATTCATTGTTGATAAGTACAAGATTATGCAAAACGATGAATTTCTTGATGTTATCGTTACTGCTCAGACAGTACCCGGTGTAATTGCAATCAACACCGCGATGATACTGGGGAGCAGACTGTCCGGATTCTGGGGTGCATTTTTCGCGGTTCTTGGAGCTTCGTTAACTCCATTCATAATAATACTGGTTATCGCAAGCTTCTTCACTGATTTCGTTGATCTACCTGTTTTCAAGGGCTTCTTTGCCGGAGCAAGGGTCGGAGTAACCGTCATACTGGCCAATCTTTCTTTCCAGTTGCTGAGGAGAAGTCTAAAGAGATATATGATACTGGCGGTTATTACCGCGGGGACAATTGCAATTGTCCTTCTCAATTTATCTTCGATCTGGGTCCTGCTAGTCTGCTCTATGCTGATCTACTTCATAGACAAGCGGAGGACGCAATGATCTTAATAAACCTGTTCTGGGCCTTCTTCAAAATCGGTCTTCTTGCCTTCGGGGGTGGTTACGGTGCTCTCAGCCTCATTCAGGATCAAATAGTTAACATAAACAAATGGATTGAACTTGATGAATTTCTCACTCTTATTTCTATCTCTCAGATGACCCCTGGGCCGATAGCAATCAATTCTGCTACCTTCATTGGGTATCAAATTGCCGGAATACCAGGATCGATATTCTCTACAGTTGGAGTAGTTCTTCCAAGTGTGTTCTGGATCTTCTTGATATTGAAAATCCTGAAAGTTGTGTCTAAGTGGATCGATACAGTGGAAGTATTCAATGCACTACGTCTGGGCATAATCGCGCTGATTCTTTCGGCGACTTTCAGAATTGGGATTGAATCTATCAATAGTATTTTTGCACTCATTCTTGGCATTGCTGCTTTTTACATCCTCTATAAGTTTAAACCTTCAGTTATCTGGATTGTTCTTGGAACAGGTTTGATGGGTGTTATCATGAGCTTGTTCCTTCCCCTATAAACCTTATATTATTCGGTTTCTGAGCCACACATGTGCAATAGAGTCAAGAAACAATTCATTCTTTTGATTGCAAAAATTGAATTTTTCATTCGCATGAGTAATTTGATCAATTTATTCCTGATCTAGCAACGACTCCACTTGGATAATTAAGAGGATTCAAATGAACATATTGATTGAAACTAGTTAATACTTCAATCGTATGATTCCACGATTAGATCTTGAGAATCTGCCATTATAACCATCTATAGACCGTCAATAACGATTATCATCTCTATGCTTTCTCTTGATAAGTTTTAGAAATCAGCTGAACATGATCTACAATAGACTTGTAATCATAGTTGATGGAAGGGTTCTAGATCCATGGATCATCGAGTGACCTATTCTTTTCAACTGATTCTTGACAATATGAGAACTAAGTATCTGAGAATTGAAGCAGTTAATGTACGGATTATTGCTCAAACACTTGACCGAGGGGGTGCATTGTATGTGGAAGATACCTGAAGAAGACGAGCATTAGCAACGGTGAATCGAGAAGGTAAAAAGGAAGTTGACTGATTTGGAGGTGTACTGGATGAAGAAGATTGTTGCGATCATTCTGTTGGGTTTAGTTGCTTTTGGTAGTGTTGCCTTTGCAGGGCCGGGACTCTGGAAGATTCCTGAAGACGAAATCTCCGTCTGTG
>NZ_DJGL01000085.1:0-17156 GCF_002432735.1 Mesotoga sp. UBA5847
GAGACTCTTCTGGCAACGGGCGTTGCAGTAGTTGCCGGAGAAGTAAGCACAAAGGCTTACGTAGATATTCCCAGGGTAGTAAGGGATACAATTCTCGATATCGGTTATAACAGGGCAAAGTTCGGCTTTGACGGAGAGACCTGTGCAGTTCTTACAAGTATCGATGAGCAGTCGCCGGATATTGCACTTGGAGTGAATAAGTCCTTTGAGGCGAAAAAGAATGATACAGATAGATATGCGCTTATCGGCGCGGGGGACCAGGGTATGATGTTCGGCTATGCAACGAATGAAACTACCGAGATGATGCCGTTGCCTATAGTCCTTGCCCACAGGCTGGCCCGTAGGCTCAGCAAAGTGAGAAAGGATCAATCGGTTCGTGGTTTTAGACCTGACGGAAAGACCCAGGTCACAGTTAAATATCAGGATGGCAAGCCCGTTGGCGTAACTGCGATAGTGGTATCGACCCAGCATGATCCTGACTTGACTGCAGAGGAGATCGAAAGACTCGTAGTTGACAACGTAATTGCTCCTGAAATAGACCACGAGCTACTTCTTGAAGGGGTGGAAATCTTTGTGAACCCGACGGGCAGATTCGTCAGGGGAGGTCCTTCTGCAGATACGGGATTGACTGGCAGGAAGATCATCGTCGATACTTACGGAGGCTGGACACCTCACGGTGGAGGGGCCTTCAGTGGAAAGGATCCTACGAAGGTAGATAGGTCTGCTCACTACATGGCGAGATATGCTGCCAAGAATATCGTGGCAGCCGGCCTTGCGGATCGAGTCACTCTTCAGCTTGCCTATGCGATAGGTGTTGCTAAGCCCGTATCCTTCATGATCGATGCCCACGATACAGAGAAGGTCGACCTCGAGAAGCTCAGAAAGGCGGTCCTTAAGGTCTTTGATTTCAGACCTGCGGCAATAATCGATCGTCTCAACCTGAAGCGCCCTATCTACAGACAGACAGCTTCATACGGTCATTTTGGAAGGATCGACGTCGAGCTTCCGTGGGAAGAAACAAACGCCGTCGACCAATTGAAGAAAGCATTAGATTGATGATAGAATTAACAGGTAAATCTCGAAAGGAGGAGAAGTGATAAGTGCCTAATAATGCATCAGCAAAGAAGAGAGTAAAGCAGACGGCTAAGAGAACCGTAATGAACAGGGCCGTCAGGACAAAATTCAGAAATGCTTCCAAGAAGCTGTATAAGGCTATGGAACAGGGCGAAGATCCACAGTCCGTTTCTTCCATGCTTAGCGAAGTATATTCTACTCTCGACAAGGCGGCGAAGTCAGGAACTATTCATAAGAATACGGCTTCACGTAAAAAGGCAAGATTGACCGCCAGAGTCAAGACTTATGTCGAAGCGAGAGGTTAATTGAACCAAAAAATAAGAAAAGGTGGCCTAGGCCACCTTTTTTTCATGATAACTAAATGTTGACAGGGGTAGCGTCCTGGTGAGTACCGGCGAGGACGTTCTCCTCGGTTTCAGGATCAAACAGGTGCATCATAGACATATCGAAGACCAGATCCATTTTGTCGCCTGCAGACGCTCTGCTCTTCGGATCAACCTTTGCGACGATTTCGTCCCCGTGAATAGTGGCGTGGATTAGAGTTTCGCTTCCAAGGGGTTCGACAACATCTACATTGCCCTTCACCGTGAATTCGTCTTTTGGCGCAACCGCGTACATCTTGTCGTAGATGTCTTCCGGTCTTATACCGAAAGTCGTTTCTTTGCCGACAAGGTGTCCGAGCCTCTCGACCTTGTCTTCAGGAACGAGAAGCTTCATATCTTCCTTTACTACCCAGACATTTCCTCCTTCAGATACAAGCTTCGCGCTGATGAAGTTCATTGCGGGAGTGCCGATGAATCCAGCAACGAACTTGTTTCTCGGCTCGAAGTAGACTGAATAAGGATCGCCGATCTGCTGAATTATTCCGTCTTTCATAATTACGATCTTGTCGGCCATTGTCATTGCTTCAACCTGGTCATGAGTAACGTAGATAATCGTTGCTTGGAGGTTCTGGTGAAGCCTCTTCAGTTCGGCTCTCATCTGTACCCTCAGCTTCGCGTCAAGGTTGGAGAGAGGTTCGTCGAAGAGGAAGACTTTTGGGTTTCTAACAATCGCTCTCCCGACTGCGACCCTCTGTCTCTGACCACCGGAAAGCTGCTTTGGCTTTCTATCCAGCAACTGCTCTATCCCAAGAATACGTGCCGCTTCTGTTACCCTCTTCTCGATCTCCGGCTTTGGAGTCTTTCTCAACTTAAGTCCGAAAGCCATGTTTTCGTAAACAGACATGTGTGGATAAAGCGCGTAGTTCTGAAAGACCATGGCGATGTCTCTATCCTTAGGTTCGACATCGTTAACAACTTTTCCACCGATCTTGATTGTTCCTTCCGTAATCTCCTCAAGGCCCGCGATCATTCTGAGTGTCGTCGTCTTTCCACAGCCTGAGGGACCGAGTAGAACCAGAAACTCCTTGTCCTGTACTTCGAGATTCGCATCGAGAACGGCCTTGAATCCGTTCGGATAAGTCTTTGCTACCTTCTCGAGGATAACTTCTGCCATCTTGCACCTCCGTCAATCATCATCAACCTGAACGATAAGATCCTTTATCTGGACATCCATAGCTTCATCGCCAGCGTCCATTAAGTACAGATCGTAAACCCGTTCGAGAAATCTGCTGAGGAGCACGTACTTGTCGTAGTCCATCATAACTGCCTTTGGAAGCCCGTTTTTTGTTATAATTATATCGGCCTTCTCACAATCGTCAACAACCTTTGAAAAGTGAGCTTTTGCTTCGGCCAGAGAATAAAATGAGAGCTCGTGTAATTTTGACAAGAGAACCACCTCGGGACCATTATACAGTATGACCACAATTATAGTCAAGCTTTTGTTTTCGGAGGTGCCAGAGATGGCGAAAAAGTTCTTCCAGAAACAGCCGATGATGAGAAAGGTTATCTATGCTCTACTTCCAATCTTGGTATTCTCCGTTGGAAATTTCGGCTGGGTAGTCTTCTCCACGGTTCTGCTTTCGGTTCTGGTTTCAGTCCTATGCGAATGGCTCTTTGAAAGGAAAAAGGGAAAATCGGTGAGCGAGGCTTCTATAGTCACCGGTATTTTGATGGGTCTGGTACTTCCTCCTGCAGTACCGTTCTGGATCGTCATAGTTGCCAGTTCTTTTGCAATTGTTTTTGCGAAAATGGCATTCGGGGGCTTTGCCAAAAACCTGTACAATCCGGCTCTTGTTGGCAGGGCCTTTGTCTACGTGAGTTTTCCGGCTGCAGTTCAGCAGAGCTGGACGCCAGCCGTCCAGTCATGGGGACAGGGCTTCAGTAGATGGATCAGCTCCGACGTTATTACTATGGCCACCCCTATGAATGTCATCAGGAGCGGAGAAGAGGTTAGCGCATGGAGAATGATCTTCGGGAACATCTCCGGCACTGCGGGAGAGACTGCGAAGTGGCTGATTGCTGCGGCGGCCGTTTACCTGATACTAACCAAGACCGCATCGTGGAAGATCATAGTCTCCACTCTCGTTTCGGCCTTCGCGATGTCGGGAATACTCTTCTTATTCGGACTTTCAAGCATAAACCCGGTCCACTCAATAATCGGGGGTAGCATTCTGTTCGGGGCTGTGTTCATGGCAACTGATCCTATCAGTGCTCCTAAGAAGGATACAGCAAAGTGGATATACGGAGTTATTATCGGGTCTCTAGCCATAGTAATCGGCACATTCTCACTTTTTGGTGCCGGTCTGATGTTTGCGGTGCTTATCGCAAATACATTCGCATCTCTTCTTGACTATCTGGTGACCCCAAAGAAGGTGAAAGCATGAGTGAAAAGCTTTACTCTGTAGTATTCACTTTCATTCTTACAACCGTATTCGTTATCTGTCTTGCAGGAATCAACGCAATTGCTTCAGGCACTATTGAAAGGAACGAACAGCTTGAATTTCGTCGTTCTTTGATCTATGTTTTCAATATTGTAGAGGATGCGCGTTCTCTGACGGGTGAAGAAGTGCAAAAACTCTATCTGGATAGAATACAGGAGATCGACGGTGAGCAGACCGTCTACATTGCTGATAATGAAGGAAAGAGAGAAATCGCATTTACAGTTCAAAGCGCAGGTCTATGGGGAACTATAACGGCCCTTGTCGCAGTTGATGAGAGTGGTTCTAGAATAGTTGGGATTGATTTTGTGAACCACTCAGAGACCCCAGGACTGGGCGGGAGAATCGACGAAACAGCTTTCAAGGAACAGTTCAGGGGAGAAAGGATATCATCGAGTTCTTCTGCCCGAATCGCCGTAGTGTCTGGACAGGATACTGGTTCGAAAGACGACTCAAAGGTAGATGCGATTACTGGAGCAACAAGGACTTCGGAGTCGATTCAAACTCTGCTTAATAAGGCAATCAACGATGTATTTCCTGCAGTTCTTGAGGCGGTGAATTAGAAATGGCTGAATCAAAGAAGTCGGTTTTTCTTACAAATATCTGGAAAGACAACCCCGTCATTGTTCAGATATTGGGAATCTGCTCGGCTCTGGCTGTAACAAACAACCTCACAAACACTCTAATAATGGGCATCGGCCTTATCTTCACCACCGCTTTCTCCTCGTTTACAATCTCGGCTTTGAGAAGGCATATCCCAAAGAATGTCCGTATGATGGTGCAGGTTCTGATAATAGCCACCTACGTCATAATTCTCGATATTGTCTTGAAGGCCTATTTGCCTTCTATAAGCAAAGCACTTGGCCCTTATGTGGGCCTTATAATAACCAACTGCATTATCATGGGTCGTGCAGAGGCTTTCGCACAGTCGCATGGGCCTGTGCTCTCTTTCATAGATGGAATCTCTGCGGGAATAGGTTATTCGTTGATCCTGCTTGCCGTGGCTTTTGTGAGAGAACTGCTAGGCTTCGGTACTCTGTTCGGATTGAGAGTCATGCCTGAAGGCTTCACTCCATGGGTAATAATGATAATGGCACCCAGTGCCTTCTTCATATTGGGTGCGATAATCTGGATCGCAAGGACTCCGATCGTGAAGAAGAAGTGAGGGGGGAGATGTAGATGGGAGTTCCGCTTAATCCTTTTGTGATAATGATCGCTGCAGCTCTTACTAGCAACATGGTTCTGAGCAACTTTCTGGGGATGTGCTCGTTCATTTCGGTATCGAAGGACATAAAGACGGCCAATGGTCTTGGCATGGCGGTAACCTTTGTTCTTACCTTGACATCTGTGCTCAATTACATAGTGTATTACTACATTCTTGTCCCGCTGAATTTAGTCTATCTAAGGTACATAGTGTTCATTATTGTCATTGCCGCATTCGTTCAGTTTCTGGAGATGGTCATAGACAGATTCTCTCCAACGCTCTACATGAATCTCGGGATCTTTCTGCCTTTAATTACTGTGAATTGTGCGATCCTTGGGGGCGTACTGTTCATGATTATCAGAGAGTACAGCCTGATTCAGTCGTTATTCTTCGGTTTCGGCTCTGGAGCCGGCTGGTGGCTTGCGATAGTTGCTCTGTCTGCAATGCGAATGAGACTTAGAGAGAAGGACCTGCCTCCTCAGTTGGTGGGCCCGGGAATAACAATGATTATCATCGGCATTATGGCCCTGGCCTTTATGGGTTTCTCGGGCATGCTGCCCGTCCAGTAAGGTGGTGTTTGGCTTGCAGATAATCGTCACGGCTCTGGTCGTTGGAGGGATCTCCGCAGTACTCGCTGCCGTTCTTACAATTGCAGACGCTCTTGTGAACAATTATGGAGAAGTAAGTATCACTATCAACGACTCGAAGAGTCACAAGGTCAAGGGCGGATCTACTCTTCTTTCGACTCTTGCTGGAGAAAAGATCTTCATTCCATCTGCCTGTGGGGGAAAGGGCAGCTGCGGTCTCTGTAAGGTTAAAGTGAAGACGGACGTTGGGCCTATACTTCCCACTGAACTTCCTTATCTTTCGCCTAAGGAGAAGAAGGACAATGTGAGGCTTTCGTGCCAGATCAAAGTTAAGGGTGATATGTCAATCGAGATTCCCGAAGAGTTGTTCAACATTCGCGAATATGTGGCGACAGTCTCTTCCATAGAAGACGTTACTCACGACATTAAGGAAGTCTTTTTCAGTATTCAAGATGAGATAAGTTTCAGAGCCGGTCAGTACGTCCAGCTGGTTGTCCCTGCCTATGGGGATATAAGAGAAGAGACCATGAGAGCCTACTCGATGTCCTCCCAGCCGTCCGTGAAGAATGGAGTGGAACTCCTTATAAGACTGGTTCCAAATGGAATTGTTACCACTTACGTCCACAAAATGCTCAAAGTGGGTGACAGGATTAGAATCCTCGGACCATTCGGAGATTTCTTTCTAAGAGATACCGATTCAGATATAATATTCATTGCCGGAGGTTCTGGAATGGCTCCGATCAAGTCAATCTTGTTGGATATGATGGAAAAGGGAGTTGAGAGAAAGGCGTATTATTTCTTTGGAGCAAGAAGTAAGAGGGATCTTTTCTACCTTGAGGAGATGAAGGAAATCGAAAGCAAGATGCCAAATTTTAACTTCATTCCTGCGCTGTCCGATCCGCAGCAGGAAGACAACTGGCAAGGCGAGATAGGTCTCATTACTGATGTTGTCGACAGATATCTTTCCGAACAGGGTGATGATGTTGCAAGAGAAGGGTATCTCTGCGGCAGTCCCGGAATGATAAACGCCTGCATAGATGTTTTGACGAAGCACAAAATCACTGAAGAAAAGATCTACTTCGACAAATTTGGATAGTTTTGGAGGTGAGATTGTGAAACAGACTCCGGACTTCGATAAGATCCAGGAAAATATGAGAGCCGGCAGTATTACCGGCCCGGGTTTTCTTGGTCACGACGAAAGAAATCTGGTAGATATTATTAGTGAGGATCAGGCGAAGGTAAAGGAACTGGGTTTGACAAACGAGATAATCGCGAACAAACTGGAAATGTTTATGAAGCAAGGCGAGAGAGGATTCGGTTCGCCTGTAAAGGTCGATGACCGATTCGTTGTAATCGTTGAGGAGAGCCGTGGCTACATACCCTGTCCCTTTCGTCACGGTCATCTTTCAAAGAAAGCCAACGTCAATGTCAGGAACATAGCTCGAAAGGAAGAAGTCGACTACTCACCTATTTCAATCCATCTGATTAGAGAACATGGCTTTTATCAAGGGAAGGGGTCTCCTTACAGGCTTGATCCAGCAAAGGTAGCAAGGATTCTAGAACTTATCTGAATGATGGGAGCAGTGAAAGTGAAAGGCGCTAAGGTGAAGCGTTATAGAAACAGGGCGTTGTTCACAGTCGCCTTTGTGTTGGGACTGATTGCATTTGCTTCTTACTACGCATTTGGTCACAGGAAAGATGCTGTTGTGCCCAAAGATGAGATTATGCTTGACGATCTTGTTTTCAATCGAAGTATCTTCACTTTTCTCGGTGAAGCGCCATTTCCGCCAGATCAGGGACTCGCGAATGGGGTTTCCGTTAAGCAGGAAAGCGGAGAAAGCATCAGAGTGTTCTACCCTCCGTATGACAACTCGGTGCGCTGCCTGCAACTGGATCTAAGTTCAAGAGTGATAAACGTCTATGTCTGGAAAATGGAATCTGTTGAAGCTGCAAAAGACACATGGGAGACGCTCTTCCTTGTAGAAGGATCGGTTCTGACTAGAGATTTAGGAAGGATTAAGAAGTCAGATTACTACTACGCCAAAATAGTCAGGTTCGGAGGTAAAGATCAGTCCTTGCTATGGCAAAAAGGTAGATGGGTTATCCTTGCGAAGAGTCCGGGTTTTACGCTCGACGAGAAGGAAGAGATGCAGATTCTTACGGAGTTGTTTGATCCTAGTATAAGAAGCTAGTTTCTTCCTCGGAATAGACTTCGATGCCGTTCTTCATGAGCAGTTCTGCCGTTATTCCCATTCCGTCTATCATCACTCCGCTGAAGGTTCCGTCGTAGATACCTCTACAACCACAAGAAGGACTTCTCGATTTGAGAACTGCAATACTTGAACCTGAGAGTTTTGCAATCTTCAGAACCTCTTCGGCCCCCTTCTCATAGTTGCTCGTGACATCGTTTCCAAACTGATCTAGGACTATCTTGCTTGCCAGCCAGTCCTTTGAGGTAGTAACCTCCGCACGAGGCCTAGGCGTGGGGAGTCCGCCAAGCTGCTCGGGGCACACAGGCAAAAAAACAAACCTGTCGACCAGCTCTAGAAGCTTGAAAGACAGGTTGTTATCTCCACGATAGGTGCAATTGACTCCGATAAGGCACGCACTAACCAGTATCTTTGTCATTTACCACCGGCAGCGGTGCCGTCATCCTCTCTTCTTATAACATACATAAGATCACGAGTTGGAAGCATAGAAAGTGGATTCATCGTGTTGGTCTTCGGATCTCTGACTTCGAAATGTACGTGAGGACCAGTCGAGACCCCTGTGCTTCCGACCCGGCCGATCAACGAACCGGTATCCACTCTTTGACCTACATAAACACTGATCCTGCTCATGTGGCCATAGCGGGTTACGTAACCGTTGTCGTGCTGTATTTCAACCATATTTCCATAACCGCCGTTCACTCCGGCAAAGACTACTGTTCCCCTCGAAGCTGCGAAGATCGGCGTTCCTTCCGGAGCCGCAATGTCAAGCCCCGAATGGAATGAGGGCTGCCCGCTTACAGGATGTGTTCTCCAACCGTAATCAGAAGATATTACTCCATAAATGGGCCATCTGAAAGGGGTGCTCTGAGGAATGTACTGATACAGGTTGACCAAAGACATGGGAATAAAAACTCTTTGACCGGGATTGATTACAGAATCCGGCCTGAGATTATTTGCTGCTATCAATTCATCGACAGGAGAGAAAAACAACTTTGCGATGTAATCGAAGGTGTCACCAGACTGAACCTCGTAGATCAAACCGTCCGGTTGGGGTATCTTAAGCGTGTCCCCTGCTTTAATGCTGTTTGCACTTTTGATATTGTTGAAGTCAATAATAGTTGAGATGCTTACACTCAGATCTCTCGAAATAGTATGAATCGAGTCTCCCGGCCTAACCACGTATGTAACGAGGAAATACGCGAAACTGCGAGTCATTAATAGCAAAGACGATAATAGGAATAACAGAATGACCCGACGGTTCATTCCCTGCCACCTCCAAATAGCCCCAAAGAAAAGAAGACAACCAGAATTATTATACCAAAAAGCAGTCCAACGGCAAAATGCAGACCGAAAATTGATTGTAAAATAATTGATAACCCAATCAAAACAGATACCGCGCTCCCCAGAAGAACGACAGCAGCCGCTGTATCCTTGAGTACACGCACTCTTTCATCATAGTAGGGCCTCAATATGTCTGCTATCTTCTCCACCAGGGTATTGATTCCTTCGAGAAGCAGAACCATAAACGTACAGAAGAGAAGCCAGTAATAATCACCCTTGTCCAGTCCGATCAGTGCGCCGACAGTCAAGATCACTGCTCCGATTACAAGCTGGATTCTGAAGTTTCTCTCTCTCAGAAGGTGCTTGATTCCATTTGTTGCGTTGCCAAGACTCCTGATAAACTTCTTCATTCAAATCCCCGGCCGACAGAATCGATTCTTTCTCTTCTAATACTATACGATTTCTCTATTAGTGAGTAACCGAAATCAATCGCCTGGGAATTCATCTCTACGTACTTTGGTTTTATGTGTTTTGCCATGGCATCTTTCAACGACTGAGTTGTGACGAAGTTTCCTGCTCTGGCAATCAACCCTAGACCGACCATATTGGCCGGCAGAGTACTTCCAAACTTGTTATCAGTGAGCTCTGTCACTGGCTTCGATATGATCTTTCTCGTCATTCTGATTCCTTCTTTTGGAATAGACTTGACGAGAGTGGAGTCGACAATAAGAACGCCGTTCATGTGAATGAGAGGGGCATGAGCATTTACAGCGGTTTGGTGCATAGAGTAAATCAGTTCAAAGGAATGAGCCTTGGGGTAATCTATGGGCTCAGTGTTGAAGAGAACATCGCAGTGAGAGAGTCCTCCTCTCACCTGGGCTCCGAAAGACTGGGTCTGCACTACCCAACTTCCCTGTATCAAAAGGGCCTCTGCGAGAATTATCCCCATCAAAACATTTCCCTGGCCTCCAATACCGGAAATCCTTACCGAATGAGGCTGAGAGAATGCGTGCTTCATGCTTTCTCACCTCTCTCCGCTGCGATTATCTGCTCGCTCTTTGCCTTGTATCTGTCGCTGTATGTTTCCGCTTCTATATTCACAAACTCACCTGCAACGATCTTATCTTTCAGCTCTTCGGGAGTCATTGTTTTTGATTTGGCTATTTGAACTGTGTTTTTCTTGAAGTATGCAAGCATGTCTTCGGGTTTCGACATTGCGTTGTACCTGCCATAGTACGTATGGCAGTTGGTCATGATCTCTACTATCCCCATGCCTCTATGGTTGAGGGCCTTCTGAATGAACTGAACCATTTGAGCATAGTGAAATACTGTCGTTCTGGCAACATACGTTGCGCCTGAAGAGACTGCCAGGTTAACTATGTCAAACGAGTTTTCAACGTTTCCATATGGCGAGGTCGAAGCTATCTTCTCGTAAGGAGTAGTAGGAGAGTATTGCCCACCGGTCATACCGTAGATATTGTTGTTGAATATTATTGCAGTGAGATCCATGTTTCTCCTGCAGGCATGAATGAAGTGATTCCCTCCTATGGCGACCATATCACCGTCTCCACCCATAACTACCACATTGAATTCCGGTCGGGCAAGCTTCACTCCTGTAGCGAATGCTACTGCTCTTCCATGAAGAGTGTGCATCGTATTGAAGTTCAGGTAGCCCGTAACCCTTGAAGAACATCCGATTCCCGAGATGACGGCGACTCTGTCGGGATCAAGTTCTTCCTTATCGACAGCTTCTATGAAAGCCTTCATAATAACGCCGTTTCCGCAACCCGGGCACCAAACATGAGGCATCCTGTCCTGCCTTAAGTACTTCATTAACTTTGCGATAGCCATGATTTCCTCCCATTCACTTTGTGAAATGCGTCATTGTGACACCTGTTTTTTCGAACATAAACTCAGTAAGTGGATCCGGGTAACCTTCGGAGAACACAACCTTTATTATCCCCGCATTGATTATTAGTCTGGCGCAGATGGAGCAAGGGCGATGAGTAACGTATATGGTGGATCCATTAGTCGAGATTCCGAATTTCGCCGCTTGAGACAGTGCGTTTTGTTCAGCATGAGCGGCGTAACATATCTCCTGATTCTGGCCGGAAGGTATTCCCAGAGCATCCCTTATGCACTCTATCTCATCGCAATGAGGGAAACCCGAAGGCGGTTGATTATAGCCGGTCGAAAGAATCCTATTCTCCCTCACTATTAGAGCGCCCACTTTTCTATGATGGCAGCTGGATCGCTCTCTAACCTGGTACGCGAGTCTCATGAAGTAAGAGTCCCAGCTTTCGGTCTCATTACGGCGTTCGTGAATAGAGAACCTCTTCAGATAGTCGGAAAGCTCTTCCACGGCCATTATCTCAGTCCTTCCAGAAGTTCAACATGGTTCTTCTCTTCGCTGATTACCTTTTCGAGAGCTTCGACAGTATCGGCCTTTGAGTTCTTCAAAAGACTCTCGTAGAACGCTATGCTTTTCTTTTCCACTTCTATTGCATGTTCAATAGCCTTTTTATAGTCTGAGCGGCTCATCGCGTCCTTCAATTCGTCAGAAAACACACTTGCCTCGGTCAAGGCCGCCATGTACTGACGTGCATCGTCCCAGTTTATAAGTTCTATGGCCTCCTCTTCAAATCTCCTGAGAAGAGTTCGAAAGGTATCGGCGTGACTTCTTTCCTGAGAAGAGAGGAACCTAAAGACCGAGCCCTGCCGGTCGTTATGCGCGCTCTCCGCCAGTTCTCTGTAAGAGTTCTCTCCTTCAGTTTCGATTCTTAATGCAACCTCGAGTACTTCATGTGGAGAAAGCAATCTCGATCTCCTCCTTTATATCCAGGAGCTGCTGTAACACTCTTCTGGAGACATCCATCCCGGAGTCGTTCAACTTAAGCGTCTCTTCGTCAGATGAGATATAATCTCCAAGACGGGTTTTTATCTTTGAAATCAGGAGAGAAAGAAGCTCCCGGGAATACACCAGATCAGACAGATCCACTCCTTCTGCCAACCTCAGTCCCATAAAGAGAGTTTCAAACAACTCCTGAACAGCATCGTTTTCTGCGAACTCGGCGATCGGTTTTATCTTCTGGTTGACCAAACTGCTGTAAAGTTGAAGGTCCTCGGTATTGACGTATCTCTTGCGATCCAGATGACCGCCGGCAGAAACTCCGAAACCCAGATACTCCTCGTTTCGCCAGTACTTCAGATTATGAAGACATTCACTACCATCTTTTGCCCAGGATGATATCTCATATCTCTTGTATCCCATACTGGCCAAAGATTCAAGAACCATGTCGTGAAGTTCTGCAATTGCTTCGGAATCGGGCAACTCAATGATAGCATCATGTACCCGCCTCATCAATTCAGTTTCGTGATCTGAATCAAAGATATAGTATGAGACGTGATCGGGGGAAAGCTCTTTGATCAGCTCTAAATTGGCAATCACGTTTTCTCTGTTTTCACCGGGTAACCCGAGAATGAAATCGAGATTCAGATTATCGAAAGTATCTCTGCTCAAGAACAACCTGCCCATAAGATCGGCGGGAACGGGTCTATCGCAACGCTCCAATATACTCCGCTCGGATGACTGGACTCCCACTGAAAGCCTGGTGAAGCCAATAGATCTCCACGCCAGGAGATGCTCTTTATCGAGCTCCCACGGGTTGGCCTCTATGGTAGCCTCAGACACATCTGTACCCAATGAAAGATTGATATGCGATACGATTTCCTCCATTAGGTCAATAGGATACAGCGAAGGTGATCCCCCTCCGAAGTACAAGGTATCGACGATTCCCGGGACCTCATACATCTCGATCTCCTTCTTCAACGAATCATGATAGGCCTCGACCGATTCCCTGTCGAATTGGATTGTGCAGAAATCGCAATAAGAGCATTTTCTAGCACAGAAAGGAATATGCACATACGCTCCCACACCCATCAGAATACAAGCCTCATGAAAATCCCGTTAAGGTTGAAGTTTGTGACTGAGATACCTGCAAAGACCGAATCGTCGCTCCCAAGCTTCGAGATAAGCATCTGTGCATCGATCCCTCGCATGCTTACCATGACTGTCGGCGAAAGCATTAGTCTCAGGTCGCCGGCCGGGACTATGAAATTCCCGGCGAAAGCCACGCCGAGATCGAAGGAAAGATAGTTCATCCCTATCCCTATACCGTAACCGACCTCTCCGAGCGAGTCGTTAGTCTTGAGATCCACAGTGGCGACAACGTTACTCTCTGCATTCTTTATCCTTAGGCTTCGCTCATATTCCTTTGCATAAAGATACAAACCTATATCGTTAAACGAAAAGGAGTCCTCCCCATGGAGGAATACGTTGAGGCCTCCATTGAGCTGACCCAGCGGTAGACGCACCCAGTTCCTCGCCAGATACTTCATCTTGCCCACCGTTGAAAGCTCGAGTTCAAGAGTAGTGTGAGAAAAGATGGGGATCTGATTTGTGTTGGTGACGTACCTTACACCCATGAAAAGCCCCTCGTTGCTGGCAAGCAGCGATCCTCTGAAAAGGCCGTCTTTGATCTTCAGCTTAAGAAATCCGGTGGAGTATTCCTCCCAGGTGTCCACATAAGTTACCCCAACGTAGGGGATTCCCGAGGCCAAAGCTAGTGTCAGATAAATATCTTCATATGCCCGTATGTCCGCGGAAACGCTCCACCCAGCATTGTTCAGCTTGATCTGAATTTCGGAGAAGATCAGAACTCCCAGAAAAACAACTATGAACAGACAAAGTCTCTTCTTCAATCTCTAAGCAGCCTCCTTGCGATTTCATTTGCCTTGGACGGGTTTGCCTTTCCTTTGGTCGCTTTCATGACCGCTCCTACGAAGTATCCAAGGACTCCCTCCTTACCGTCTCTAAACTGCTGAACGGCTGCAGGGTTGTCATTCATGGCCTTTCGAACTGCATCTTCGATCACGGTGTCATCGTCTATCTGTTGAAGTCCCTTTTCTCTAACCAATTCAGCAGGTGACTTTCCGTTCTCCACGATCACTGAAAAAATGTCTTTTGCTATCTTGTTTGAGATCTTGCCCTGCTCAATTAGATCGAAAAGCTCCTTGAAGTTCTCCGGACTTACCTTCACCTCTTCCAGGGAAAGTTGCCTATCGTTCATAAGCCTCATAACCTCTCCCATAATCCAGTTTGAACTCTCTTTGGGCTTTCCGGTGGCCTGCGCAACCTCTTCAAAATAAGAAGAGATTTCACTATCTGAAGCAAGAACGGAGGCGTCATAGCCGGGAAGCGAGTATTGCTCCATGAATCTCTCTACTTTCTCCCAGGGAAGCTCCGGAAGACTTCTCTCAATTCTCTCTATAAGATCATCGCTTATTATAAGCTCTGGGAGATCAGGTTCGGGGAAATAACGGTAATCGTTCTCTTCCTCCTTTGATCTCATAGAATATGTTTCCTTTGAAGAGAAATTCCAGGACCTGGTTTCTTTTGCGACATCGACTCCTGAAGCCAATGCCTTGGAAATCCTCTCCTGTTCAAATTCCAGTGCCTTCTCAACGAACTTGAAAGAGTTGATGTTCTTGATTTCTACCCTGTTGGAGCTCCTCCCACTCTCGTCAACCATCGAGATGTTTGCATCGCAGCGCAATGCGCCCTTCTCCATGTCTCCAGAACAGACACCCAGGGCCCTTAGCGTATCTCTGAGGAGTTCCATGAAGATGCGGGCCTCGACCGGACTCTTTAGATCTGGTTCTGTAACAATTTCAATTAGCGGAACCCCGCACCTATTTAGATCCAGATGACTTCCCGACGATCCGGTTATTGATTCCGTTCCCTGATGAACCATCTTGCTCGCGTCTTCTTCTATGTGAATCCTGCGGATCCTAATACTTCGCTTCTCTTCGCCGTTTACGAGATACAGGTAACCGTTCTCGGCTATCGGGAAAAAGTATTGAGTAATCTGATAACCCTTCGGCAGATCCGGGTAAAAGTAATTCTTTCTGTCAAAGACCGACCGCCTATTGATGGTGCAGTTCATAGCAATTCCGGCCATTACGGCGAACTCGACTACCCGTTCGTTTAACACCGGTAAAGTGCCGGGTTGACCTGTGCAGACAGGGCAAATAACAGTATTCGGTTCAAGATCGAAAACATCGGCCCGACAGCTACAGAATGCTTTGGTCTCGGTTTTGAGCTGAGCATGGATTTCCAGCCCGATCACAGTCTTATACATTATTTCGCCCACCTTTCAGGGATCTTCGCCAGTCCGTTTTCATAAGAGGGAGAGAGATCCTCAATCCCCCCGGCAGCATTCAGTAGCGAGACATCACTGAACCTCTTCCCGGTGAGAAGCAGACCGACAGGCAAACCGTCAACCAGGCCTGTAGGAACTGAGATCGACGGAAGCCCTGCTACATTTGCAGGTATAGTATATATATCCATAAGATAGTAGGCGAGGGGATCGGTTATCTCGCCAAGTCTCGGAGCAATGACTGGCGAAGAGGGATTTACAATGTAATCATATTCATTGAGTACTCGGTTGAGTTCACCGGCCATGATCCTTCTTGTTTTCAACGCTTTTCTGTAGTACGCGTCATAATAGGTGGCGCTGAGAGTGAAAGTTCCAAGAAGAATCCTCCTTTTCACTTCTTCTCCGAAACCGCTGTCTCTGTTCTTGTTTATGAGACTTTCATAGTCTTCTGCGGGACTTCTCGACCCAAATCTGATTCCGTCATAACGGGCGAGATTCGAGCTTGCCTCGGCCGGAGCGATCAAGTAATATGTGGCGACAGCATACTCGACACTAGGAATCGAAATCTCCTCTACTTTTGCACCGGCGCTCCTCATAGCTTCCATCATTGACAGGAATCTCTCTTTGACTCCCGAATCCAAACCCGGGTAGTTAAGCATCTCTGAAGGTGCAGCAAACTTCAGCCCCTTAATATCGCTTTCAATAGAGACATTGAAGTCTAGATTCCTCCTTAGAGTATTTGAATCCTTCGGATCGTGGCCTGCGATCATCGCCATCACTTCTGCGGCGTCTTGTGCACAGCGCGTCAATGGCCCGATCTGATCCAGCGATGAGGCAAATGCAACCAATCCGTATCTCGACACAAGGCCATAAGTCGGTTTAAAACCAACGATTCCGCACATGGAAGCCGGCTGTCTTACCGACCCTCCGGTATCACTTCCCAATGCAAATGGGGCAAGACCCGCAGCAACTGCTGCTGCGCTTCCACCACTGCTGCCTCCAGGAATTCGGTCGAGATCCCAGGGATTTCTGGAAGGTCCAAACGCGGAGTTCTCAGTTGAGGAACCCATTGCGAATTCATCCATATTGGTCTTGCCAAGTATAATTCCGCCTTTATTGTTCAGCTTGCTGGTAACAGTGGCGTCATAAGGAGACTCATAGTTTTCAAGTATTCTACTCGCACAGGTTGTTCGAGTCCCTACCGCCAGAATATTATCCTTTAGAGCATAAGGAAACCCTTCCTTTTGCGAATCGGAAGGGTTGCTCACCTGAAGAAATGCATTCAGTTTGTCGTTGTATCTATCAATTCTCTCTCTATAAAACTCAAAAGAACCTCTTAAGGACATGATCTCTGAAAGCCTTAGATTCAGGGGATTCTTCGTCACGAAAGCCACCTCCAGATATTCAGGACAATTCTAACATTTTCAGAGCACTTCTAACAGCAGAAAACGACCGAAATTGAGTAAAAGGCCCATTTATGAATCTAATGCCCTCTGCCATGGTGAGACTTTAGCAGCCACAAAATGTTCGCAAGGTTGTGGTTGGACTGTATGAGACAAATAAAAGAGAAGCCCTTCGTTCCAGAGCGAGGATCTTTTATTCGTCCTATGATGCGCCGTACGCTGAAAGATCAGTTGCAAGTTCTCAGTTCCAAGTTGCAAGCTGTTGATCAAAACATCACATTCCGTCATGCTGAACTTGTTTCAAAATACTGCTCTCAAGGTTTTTCGAACCTGCAAGTTGCAAGTTATAAGAGCAAAA
>NZ_DJGL01000060.1:0-18795 GCF_002432735.1 Mesotoga sp. UBA5847
TTCTTCGCCTTCTTGGCACACACGAACCCGCTACCCCCAAACCCCGGTCTCTTGCCTTTTCTTACAACTTGCATCTTGGAACTTGCAACTGAGCTTTTACAAGCGATCAGCGGGTCCTTGATCTTAAGCGCACAGCGGTTCTTAGCCCGCGAAGCGGAACCGGCCTTTGCGAAGCAAAGACTGGCCACCCAAGGTGACTGGCTTTGAATTTCTCGTCTTCTCGTGAGCGCAGCGAACGTCTCGACAGCGCTCTTTCTCGATTGTTCTTTTCGGTGGACTGGTTCGCGGTGTTCTCGGACGGTTGACCCGTAACGGTCAACGACGATCATTTCTCGCACTCTCAAAGCAAAACTCCCGACAATGATTTTTCTCGGTTGGTCTCACAGACATGCGCCAAACGCCAGGAGTTTCAACAAAAAAAGAGAGCCCGAAAGCTCTCTCGTGATTTTCCAGCACTCTCTCAGAAAGTTATGAATGATCTCGTCTTGAGAATCTCAACTCTCACTTTCTCTATCTGCTCTGTAACTTCCTTCATCGATTTCATCTGATTTTCTGACACCTATCATCCCTCCCAGGTTCGATACATCTCTTACGTTACTATTATGACACATAGTTAGATTAATGTCAAACATATTCATGCAAATTCCGCAGTTATCTAACTATAGAGTGAGCTAGCTCGACCGGTTTGTCAGCTGATAATTATCGACATCTTCTTCAGAAATGTTATGCTCTGCTAATCTTTTCCCACATTGAGCATCTGTTATGGCCAGTAAATCACTTTGAGGACCTATTCACTCTTAGTCTTTCTCGTTCTTCATTGTGCAGCGAAACACCGATGCTGGTATCCGTTAAAGGGATTCCTCCGCTCAATGGCAGGACAAATCATCAGCATTTCCTTGGTGTTACCCTTCTGACAAGCGAGAATACGATATGATAGTCTCATGGAGAGTCTGTATTGGTAGTGAAAAAGGATGGTGATAGAGACTCATGTTCTTCCTAACTAAGGAGTTCACATTTGATGCGGCTCACAATCTGACCAGTTATCACGGAAAGTGTGAGAAGCTTCACGGCCACACCTATAAGCTTCAGATAACAGTTGCCGGAGAGAAGAATCAAGAAGATATGGTCATCGATTTTCTGCGGCTCAAAGACATAGTCAAGTCAGAAGTGTTGAGCTTGCTCGATCACGCATACATAAATGATGTTATACCTCAGCCGACCGCAGAGAACATAGCCGAGTGGATATTCAAACGCCTGGCTTCCAGGGTTGGAGGAAGCGATTATGAGCTTTACGAAGTGGCGGTGTGGGAAACACCGACTAGTTTTGTTCGTTACAGGGAGAGAGATGTTTGGTAGGAGTTCCTTTTGGGCGATTCGTTCCAACGAACTCGGTGATTCACAAATTGTCACCGATAGCAAAGACCATAGCCTTTGTTTCGCTTTCAATAGGCTCGCTGTTTCTGAGCGGGATTGCAGATTTCACAGTCTTCCTATCACTCTGGATTGTTCTCTCCGCACTTTCAGCAGTTCCTTTCAGGGAGTTCGTGAAGACGCTACGGGGGATAAGGTTGTTAATCCTGTTGATCGTAGTCTTTCAGATCCTTTTTACTCACGGAAGAGTCTTGCTGGACTTAAAGGTTTTGAGGATCACAGAAGAGGGTTTGATAAACGCTGCGGTGCTTTCGGCCAGAATGATTCTTGCGGTGCTTTTCAGTATAATGCTTTCACTTACAACAACACCCCTGGAGATCTCTTTTTCTGTGGAAGAGATTATTGGAAAACTCCCCGGGGGCAAGAAGCGGTCTTCTGAAATTGGAATGGCGCTTTCTCTAACTCTCACTTTCATCCCCCTTATCTCCCTTCAGACAAACCGAATAATCTTGGCACAGAAGGCGCGGGGAATAGAGTTCGACAAAGGGAGCATATTCTCAAGAGTGAAAAACTCAATCTCCGTAGTGATCCCGGTAATTGCAACCTCGCTGAAGAAGGCTCAGGACACTGCTGCCGCCCTTCAAATTAGAGGATACAGACCTGGACACAAGTTAACTTGCCTCAAAGAAAAAAGCTGGTCTTTGAGTGACTCCATTCTCTTAGTAGTAACGATGCTTTCGATTCTGACCGCCATCATACTGTGAAGCCGAAAAGTTCGGCCAGACGAGAAGGATTTATCCTTGCCATAGCTCTTGCCGCAGAGATTCTTAGGCGGCTTTCAATGGAAGCATTTAGAGCGATTTCTTCAAGATAAGGAAGAGGTCCTTCCAGTTTTAGAAGTCCCGTTACGGAAGAAGCGAGTACTCTTGTCTGAAGGTCCTCTTTTCTGTTAGAAAGAATTCTAGTAATATGATCTTCGATATCGATAGTCTTAAGTTTCTTCACGGCCCTTAGCGATGCCTTTTTTAGCCGGGATGATGTTGATCTAAGAGATTCATCGATAACATCTGCAATAGAATGATCCATAAGACTTGCCAGCGCCTCCATACATACGGCTCTCACTCTGTCAGAAGGATCTTCTAATCCAGTGTGTAAAATCTCTGCTGCAGACGGTTCTACAAGACCTTTAATATACTGTGCGCCTGCGAATCTCATCTCTTCATCCTCAGAATCCATGAATCTCTCTGCTGACTGAAGCATCGAAACCTCGTACCCTTTGATCTTCCTGTGAGTTTTCATTGCGGAGATAGCAACTGTTCTATCATCGGAATCAATCAATTTCTTGAGAGTGGGAAGCGCGATATCATCAGGAAAGGACTCGAAAGTCTCAACAATTATCTGTTTGACTTTTGAGGATCGGAAATCCTTCAAGAGAACTAGAAGCTCTTCAGCGGCGCCTGAGTTTCTCTGGCCCAATCTCGAAAGAAGAGCCACCTTCTGGAACTTGCCTGAAAGAGATGAAAGCTCCTCTTCTTCAAGCCTGAGCTGCCCTTTGCAGGCCGCCAGGATACTCCGAATATCGTTACTCGGGTCTTCGTCAAACTCCTTCAGGAGTTCGTTCTCCCCGGCTTCAGCCAGAGCGACAACAAAAGTCTTCCTAACCTTTTTGGAGGGGTCGGCGGCGATTCGCCTCGCAAGATCCTCGTCTTCAAAGCCAAATTCCACGAGTTCTTTCGCTGTTGTGCTTCTGACAAGATCTGACGGATCATCCAATGCTTTGAGAATAGAATCTCGGTTCTCACTCAATTTTGCCATAGTGACCACTGCATTCTTTCTGACCTCGGGAGAAGGGTCTTCGAGAAAGCTTTCAATATTCTCTATTCTCATCTCTCTATCAGCAGCAGACTTCACAGCTCTTGCCCTTACGTATGCCGAAGGTGAATCCAGCATCTCTTTTACATCCATTTCTGTTCTGGAGAGAATCTCCTCTTCTATAGCCTGAAGCATCTTCCTGATATCCTTTGGATTCATCCTATCCACCTTTTGTCCCTATCAAGATTTCTCTTTTATCGATTATGAATCTGACTGTCCCTTCTTCTTCAAAGAAGCCTGCAGACTCTCTAAACTCGGTCACGGTATTATATGAATTTCCAGACCTTCTCATTATCCTGTTTCCAGACACGTAGTACCTTATCTTTTTGTGTTGCCCATCAACAATTGCATCGAAGCTTATAAAGGAAACCCCGCATAAGAAGTTTCCCGTGGAACGATTAAGGTCCCTTTCGACGATGTCGAAGGTTCTCGACAAAGACATGTTCGTTTTCGTTTCCTGAACTATGCTGGAAGACATAGCCAGCCACATGTTAACAATTTTGAAGATCGAAATCAGTAAGAGAGCAGATACTGCCAGAGAGACTACCATCTCAATCAGCGATATTCCCTTCCTCATACTCAATCAACTCGAGCAGGCTCTCCAACCTCTCAAGAACTCTATCTCTACCAAGTACGGAGATCGTCTCAAAGAGTCCCGGAGTCACAAGCCTACCAGTTACCCCCCCTCTTAGAGTTTGGAAAGTATTCTTCTTGGATGTTATCTTCTCATCCGCAAGTTCCCTAACAGTCTTCTCAACACCTTCAACGGACCAGTCGCGTGCGTCTTCAAACCGCCTGATAGCAGCAGAAACAAGATCTTTGCTCCAGTCATTTTTAAGATACTTGACAACGTAGTCTTCCTGGTAATCCACCTCTTCGCAGAAGAAAGGCGCCGAGAAATCGAACAGCTGCTGTAGAGTATTGATCTTCTCGCGGCAAATTGTTAGGACTTCTCTCGAGTAAAACTGATCGGCTTCCATGTTCGCGTAATAGTCAAACCTTCCAGTGAACTTCAGCCACAATCCAAACTGCACAGCCAGTTCGTCGGGATCAAATAACCTCAAGTGCTTTCCGTTAATCCACTCAAGCTTCTCGTAATCGAAGACGACTCCTTTGTTGGAGATATCTGATGGAACGAAGTCCCTGACCTTTTCGTGATAATCAAAGATCTCCTGATCAACCGTCCATCCAAGAAGCGCAAGGTAGTTCATCAGTCCCACACTCAAGTACCCTTCTCTTCTGAAATGATCCACACTAGTATGACCATGCCTCTTCGATAGAGGAGCCCGGTCACTACCAAGAATCAGAGGAATATGCATGAATGTTGGTGGTTCCCATTCCAGGGCTCTATAGATCATGAGCTGCCTCGGAGTATTTGTGAGATGGTCTTCTCCTCTGAAAACATGAGTAATCTCCATCATATGATCATCTACAACTACAGCGAAATTGTAGGTCGGGAATCCATTCGATTTGATTATTATGAAATCAGAGAAATTCTCGTTTTCGAAACTCATCTCTCCTTTAGACAGATCGGAAAAGCCGGTCGTACCGTCCGGTATCTTGAACTTCACTGTATATATCTCATCATCAGATAGCTCAGGAATCTCCTCTGAAATCCGTAAAACCTCTTCCTGATTTGACTTGGAATAGACTGCAAAATATGCCCGACCTCTTTCGACGAGCTCTTTAGCAAATTTATCGTAGAAACCGAGAGCGACACGCTCGCTCTGTCTATAAGGGCCATAATCCCCGCCTACATCCGGCCCTTCCGACCAATCAAGTCCACACCATTTCATGGAGGAAAGGATCTGATCCTCAAATTTCTTCTCAGAACGCTCGATATCCGTATCTTCTATTCTCAGCACAAAACCTCCATGTTGGTTTTTCGCAAAGAGCCAGTTGAACAGCGCCGTCCTAACACCACCAACATGAAGATTGCCGGTAGGACTGGGCGCAAATCTACACCTTACCATTTTCAGCCTCCTCAAGGTACGTCTCAAGATCTTCTATATTACTTGCCAGCTTCATTTCTACAGTCTTTCTCTCGTCAAGATACTTGCCGTCAATTAACACAGATCTGATTCTGTCTGTCCAGCCGCCGGTACCCTCCATTAGGATTACTGAACGGCCATATGAGTACGAGGAAACTACTTCCAGCAGAGTTCCCGCCTGACCTCCAATAGAGATTACTACATCGGCGGATTTTGTAAGTATCAGGGATCTCATAGCAAAATCCATCCCGGTTCTTATCCTGATCTCATTGTGCTCGTTGCCCTCGTCTCCGATAGGAAGTACTCCAACTACCCGACCTCCCTCTTCCGACATAGATCTTGAAACAAGTTCCATTACTCCGTCTCTCCCACCTGTCATTGCAACGTGACCACGCCTTGCAAGAGTTCTTCCAACTTCTTCGCAGACTACTTGAAGCTCCTTCACGGGACTTCTGTCCGTGGGGCCGGAATAACCAATTACAGCGACATGAAGCATCAATCGTCACTTCCCAGATACTTCTCGACAACCTGGCTGTCTCCAAGGACCTCTTCCGGGTCTCCGGAAGAGATGACTTCTCCCTTGTACAACACATAGAGTCTGTCAACAACTTTTGCTATAGAAGAGACATCGTGGTCCGTAACTATAACACCTATTCCCCTGCTCTTAAGCTTTCTGATCATCTTCTGAATATCCTTCACAGTCATAGGATCTATTCCCACGAAAGGCTCATCGAGAAGTATGAATGAAGGAGACAGGGTCATCGTCCTCGCAAATTCCAGTCTTCTCTTCTCCCCACCCGATATCGACGAAGCAACCTGATCTTTCAACGAAAGGATTCCGAACTCATCCAGTATCTCGCTCGCCCTCTCATAGTGACTTTCTTCTTGACCGGTGAGTCTCATGACCATCGTCAGGTTTTCAATCACCTTAAGTCCCCTGAAAATCGATGTCTCCTGCGGAAGGTAAGCTATTCCTCTCTTGGCCCTTTCGTGGATTGGAAGATGAGTTATATTCTCGCCATTGAGAAATATACTCCCAGTGTTCGGAATAACTATTCCGAGAATAGACTTGAAGGCGGTGGTCTTGCCTGCACCGTTGGGTCCAAGCAGTCCCACCACCTCAAGCGATGATGCCTCTATTGATACATCCTTCAGTACTCTTCTTCTTCCGTAGCGCTTGTCAAGATGTTCGCATTTCAGATAAGAAGGATCACTCAATTCTGAAACCCTTTCATATACTCGATTATCGCGTCAGTAATATTGTAAGCAGAAGAACCATATACAACTATTTCGTCGGATATTACCATGTCTATACCAATAAACGTTGCGTAATCTCTGATTCTCTTGTTAACCTGTTCCAATATGACCTGCAGTTTTGCATTGTAAGTAGTTTCCAGTGTCTGTTCGTACTGACTCTTCTTGGTAAGAATCTCCTGTTGCTTCTGGAGAAGCGCTTCTTGACTAGCTCCAGAGTTCGCCAAGTCCTGATACTCTCTACTCAAGCTATCCAACTGGCCCTGATAAAACTGAGTGTCTTTCTGATAGTCGGTATTCAATGTAACCCAGTCTCTCGTTGACTCAAGGACTTTCTGCATATCTGCAAACGCGATTTTTGCAGGATTGGAAGGCCCCGCACTGCTCTCAGAGACAACAATCGCCCCGACCGCCGCAACCATTATTACGATAAGAATAAATTTCATGGATCTCTTCACAAGAACACCTCCTAAAATACTCTCTTTGAATCCAATAGAATCGTTACCGGCCCACTGTTAACAAGCTCTACATCCATGTGAGCCTGGAAGATCCCTGTCTCAACTTTCACAGTCTTAGACGCCATCTGGAGAAAATCGTTGAAAAGCGCTCTGGCCGCTTCCGGTTCGGCAGCTTCGGTGAAAGAAGGCCTTCTTCCCTTTCTGGCGTCGCCCATTATTGTGAATTGTGAAATGGCAAGAAGCGCTCCCGAGACATCTATTAGCGAAAGATTCATCTTCTCATTTTCGTCTTCAAACACACGAAGATTGAGTGTCTTATCAACCAGCCATTCCACGTCACTCCCGTCATCGTCTCGACCGATCCCAACAAGAACGAGAAGGCCCTTATCAATCTCTCCAGTTATTCTCCCACTTACGGTTACCTTGGCCTTGCTAACTCTTTGAACTACGGCCCTCACGCAACCCCTCCAAATCTCTTCACGTTTTGAACACCCTTCATACCCCTGAGGTTCTCCATCACCAAAGTCAGATGGGCAACATCCTTTACGAGGATATTCGCAATCAGTGTATCATATCCCCACTTTCCTGCTTCAACGGAGTACTTCATTACTTTTGCATTCTTGTTTTCCAGTCTCTCAAGAAACTTATTTATAAGAGTTCTATCCGTGCTGTCAAACTCCACAACAATCCAGGCACTGAATCTCCCTCCCGTTACAAGGTTCCAGTGGGCATCCACGAGCTTATCCTTACTTATGTCTTTCAGATTTCGGCAGTTGCGGTTGTGAATTGATATACCTCTGCTGCTCATCACCGCGATTATGTCGTCGCCCGGAAGAGGAGTACAACATTTGGCAAAGTAGACGGCAATTCCAGTCTCGCCGCCAACAACGACTTCGTTCCCCTTCGCCTGTTTCTGTTTGATCAATTCGGTCTCTTCGGGAAGAACATCTATCTCTTCTTCCTTCGGCGCAAGAAGACTGAGTACCTCTCCCATCGTTATCGACCCATCGCCAAGCTTGCTAAAGAGATCGTTTTCGTTGTGCGCCCCCAGTCGGCTCATCAGGGACTTTATCTGCTCTCCCTCTATCAAGTCATCCATCGATACGGAGAGCCGTCTGCTGATCTTTCTGAATATCTCCTTACCTCTTTCAACGAGTTTCGCCGAATACTCATTTTTGAAGTATCTCTTTATCTTTGCCTTTGTAGAATTTGCCCTGACATACTTCAACCAGTCAAGACTCGGACCTTCACTTGCCTTGTTTACGACAACCTCAACTCTGTCTCCGAGCTTTAGTTCATAATTGACAGGAACAAGCCGGTCATTAACCTTCGCACCCGCGTAATGATGGCCGACTTCCGTGTGAATTGCGTAGGCAAAATCGATCGGTGTGGCTCCTTTTGGAAGATGAACAACCTCGCCTTTCGGCGTGAAGACAAACACCTCTTCGACCTCAAGTTCGCGAGAAATCGACTCCATGTCCTTGAAACTCTCGATGAAATCCTTTTGCCAATCGACGAGCTGTGTAAACCAGGTTCTATCCCTTACATCAATTCCCTCTTTGTAGACCCAGTGAGAGGCCACTCCATATTCGGCCTCCTTATGCATTCTCTCGCTTCTTATCTGAATCTCAAGAGGCTCTCCTCTGTGGGTAATCAGGGTTGTGTGAAGCGACTTATAACCGTTCGACTTCGGTGCGGCAATGTAGTCTTTGAACCTACCAGGCATCGGAGGCCATAGAGAGTGTGCTGCGCCCAAAATCTTATAGCAATTCACTTCGTCACCCGTAATTATCCTCAGGGCAATAAGATCGAACACCTCGTCGAAGGATCTGTTCTTCTTTATCATCTTCTGCCATATGCTATAAAGGTGTTTCACTCTGCCTTCTATCAAAGCAGGTATCCTGTTCTTTCTCAGTTCTCTGAGCACTATCTCCTTATACTCATCCATTATGTCCTGACGCTCTTTAAGCTTCTTGTTGACCTTGAACTTCAGTTCCTTGAATTCCTCAGGATACTCGAACTTAAAGGCAAGATCCTCAAGCTCTGCCTGTATTCTGTGCATACCTATTCTGTGAGCTATTGGAGCATAGATTTGGATCGTCTCTTTGGCCTTGTCGCGCTTCTTCTCTGGATCCTTGAGGAAGTCAAGAGTTCGCATGTTGTGAAGCCTGTCTGCAAGTTTGACGATTATGATCCTCGGGTCCTCTGATAACGCGAGAAGCATTTTGCGTAGAGTCTCGACCTTCATTCTTGACTTCACTATCTTCGACTCAAGCTTTTCGTTGAGCTTCAAATTGCTTATCTTCGTCACACCATCGACGATCAGAGCAACCGTATCACCGTACTTCTCAGCTATCTCGGAAAGCGGCACATCGCAATCTTCAACTATGTCGTGAAGTATCCCAGCGACTATAGTATCATTGTCAGCCGAGAACTGGGCAAGAATCTTCGCGACTTCTACCGGGTGACTTATGAACGGCTCACCCGAGTCTCTCATTTGCTCCTGATGATGAAAGCGTGCAAACTCGTAGGCGTCGAAAATCCGCTCCTTGTCTCTCCTTTTGAGGCGATATTGAAGAATACTTTCGAGGTCGCTCAGAAGAATCTGAGCATCAATTTCTGTTCTGGCCACTCTCTCACCTTCTATTTGTTTATTTTAGCATGAAGCAAGTTCTGAATGCAGTGAGAAGTCTGCATGCCACTTAGATAATCGAGTCTAAGCGTGATTTCACTGATGAGCAAATTCTGGCCCTAGTTCCTCTTCAGAGAGTAGAATGGAATCGATAGTGCAAAAACACGGAGGTGAACAGTGAAAGGACACTTCTTAAAAGAAATTCTGATTCTATCCGTTTTCATTCTGCTTGCAGTATCATCGCATGCAGCCCTTTCCGACTCAGAGTACATTGTCTCAGAGACCGCCGTCCACTTCTACAGTGAAGGGCTGAGAATAAACGGAGTTCTTACCATACCGGAGCTCCAAGAAGGCTATGTACCAATTGTGCTGCTCCTCCATGGATTTCTTGGCCACATGAACGATCTAATCGTGTATGATTCGCAAGAATCGCTATTTGAGATCACCGCAACGGCCTTCGCCGAAAAGGGTATTGCCACTTTGAGATTCGATTTCAGAGGCTCGGGAATCAGTGAAGGAGAGTGGAAGGACACTACTTTTAACAAGCAGATCCTTGATGCTGTCTCCTCTATTGACTTCATTTCATCTCTAGATAGCGTTGACAGCAGAAGAATTGGCGTGGTCGGCCTCAGTCAAGGCGGTCTGGTCGCTGCTTGCCTTTCCGGTCGAGATTCAAGAGTAAGAAGTGTCGCTCTCTGGTCTGCGGTTGCAATACCTATACACTCGTACTCAGCTCTTCTCGGTGTAGATTCTGTTGAGAGGGCAATGATAGCCTCTCCATTGGAGGAGATAGAAGCGAACATTTCCTGGGGAGGTTTTACTGTACTGAGAAGGGAGTTTTTTGATGAGCTTTTTTCAGTCAATCCTGTGGCCGAGATAGTCTCTTATGAAGGGCCTCTTCTTGTCGTATCAGGGCTTAAGGACGATATTGTATTCCCTCAGCCGGAAGCTTCAAGGCTCTTTACCAGATACCACAAGGGAGTCGACAGGCTCCTTGAACAGGATTCGGGCCACATATTCGATCTTTTTGATAGGAGAGATAAAGTAATGGAAATCATTGAAGCCACTCTCGAATGGTTCCTAATAACTCTTTAGCGATTCGGAGGTGCAACGTGAAGCTGAGAGGAAAGAGAGTCGTAGTTCTCATAGAAGACGGATTTGAAGATCTCGAGTTCTGGGTACCCGTAATGCGACTTCAAGAGGAGGGCGCAGAAGTTACTGTCGCCGGAAAAGAGAAGAACAGGCTGTACAAGGGCAAGGGTGGGCTTACCGCAATATCAGATGCGGACTTCAAATCGATAGATGTTTCAGAAGTAGATGGGATTCTAGTACCCGGCGGGTGGGCACCCGACAAGCTCAGACGATTTGAAGATGTTAAAGACCTCATAAGGACTGCAAACGAGCAGAAAAAGATTATTGCTATGATTTGTCACGCAGGACTTGTCGGCATTTCAGCCGGAATCGTAGAAGGTTCAAAATCTGTCGGCAGCGACGGCATAAAGGATGACCTGTTGAATGCAGGCGCAATCTGGTTGGATGAACCAGCTTTCAGTGACGGCAACCTAGTTTGGGGGCGTGTAGTGAAGGACATTCCTGACTTCTGCAGAGAACTTGTCAGAGCAATGGAAGGCAGAATCCGCTGATACTCAATCTCAGCAAGCGGGTTATTTCAGACAGCCAGATTAGATCCTAAACAATCATATAACTTCCAAGGAGAAAAGAATCTATCTAATAATTCTCTTCAACTTTCTTCAGAACTTTTTATAGGGTACAAATCCCAGAATCAATTCAGATTCGTTGAAAACCGACAGAATTTATTGTATTATAATAATACCTCCCCCCAGGGAGGGGAGTTGTAAGATGATTTGAGTTTTGCTCTTTACGAGCATTATGAAGAAGAGTTTGCAGCCAGTTCATGGAAATAGGCCGATTTTCGAATTTCTCAGTGTAAGGAGAGTTTGGTCATAGAAGGAACTGGAAAAGTGCGCGGTCTCAACTAGATGCGGAAAGTGCTTAGCGAGAACCAGAAGGAGAACCAAAAATTAAGGGGAGGATTAGATTTGAAAGAAGAGTATATCGTTGAAGGTATGACCTGCGCAGCCTGTGCAAAAGCGGTTGAAAGAGCTGCCTTGAAAATCGCAGGGGTGAAGAGTGCGACCGTCAATCTTTCAACGGAAAGACTTTCTATCGAAGCTGCAAACAGAATAGATAGAGAAATGCTGTTTGAAACAGTGGAAAACTCTGGCTACTCGCTCAAAGAAGTGAAGTCCGGAAGAAAGGCCGTAATGGAAATTGATGGCATGACCTGCGCAGCATGTTCCGTAGCTGTTGAGAAAGCGATCGGTAGACTAGAAGGTATCAAGAGCGTCAGCGTGAATCTATCCTCAGATACCGTTTCCTTTGAGTATGATCCCGACGTTCTTAGAATCGGTCAAGTTAAGGCGGCCGTCGAAAAGGCAGGCTATAAGGCTGGAGGCCTCATAACGGAAAACCTTGCAGCAAGCCGCTTAAGAAAAGAGGCGGCGACGCTCTCTTACAAGAGGAAGCTGGTATTCTCCGCAATCTTTGCTCTGCCCTTGTTGATAGTAGCCATGGGCCATATGGTCGGGCTCAGATTGCCCATAATCATAGATCCTCATATGAATCCGTTGAACTTCGCTATGATTCAGCTGTTCTTAACAGTCCCGATAGTAATTGCCGGAAAGGATTTTTATCTTAAGGGAATACCGAATCTCTTCAGAGGCAATCCAAATATGGATAGTCTTGTTGGTCTCGGAACAGGCGCAGCGTTTGCGTACGGTATCTTTGCAACGGCTCAAATCGCTCTTGGTAACCACGTTTACGTAGCAGATCTCTACTTTGAATCGGCAGGAGTGATTATTGCTTTGATCTCGCTTGGTAAATATCTAGAGAACCTTTCGAGAGGCAGAACTTCCGATGCAATAATGAAGTTAATGAGTCTATCTCCGGAAACGGCTTATGTGAAGAGGGGCGACGGCTTCGAAGAAATTGCGATCGAGGAAACCGAGGTTGGAGATACTCTCCTTGTCAAGCCCGGAATGAGAATTCCGGTAGACGGGGAAATCTTGGAAGGAACGAGCTCCATCGATCAATCGGTAATAACCGGGGAATCTATCCCCGTTGACGTTCAGAAGGGTGCTAAGGTGATCGGCGGCACAACAAACATCAGCGGAATATTTGAGATGAAGGCTACTGTAGTAGGGAGCGATACAGTTTTATCGAGAATAATAAAGCTCGTTGAAGATGCTCAGTCTTCTAAGGCTCCGATAGCAAGGATGGCAGATATCGTGAGCGGCTACTTCGTGCCCTTTGTACTTATTGCTGCTGCAGCCACCTTTGTTACATGGATACTCCTAGGCTACGGATTCGCGTTCTCCATGTCAATGATGATCGCAGTCCTTGTGATTGCCTGTCCTTGCGCCCTGGGACTCGCTACTCCTACAGCAATCATGGTCGGCACAGGAAAGGGAGCAGAGTTGGGGATTCTCTTTAGAAACGGAGAAGCTCTGGAAGTAACCCATAAGGTTGATGCTATCGTATTCGACAAGACAGGAACCATAACGCGAGGAAGACCTGAGCTTGTAGACATTCACACAATGGGATCTCTAGATAGCGATCAGGTATTACAACTGGCTGCAAGCGTCGCCAGAAGAAGCTCTCATCCTCTAGACTCGGCTATTTCGATTGCTTATCACGGCACATTGCTGCAAGTCTCTTCATTTGAGGCTTACCCTGGAAAGGGAATCATCGCAGTTGTTAACGGAAGAGAGGTACGAATCGGGAATCACCGTTTTGTTGGTCTATCTGCGGAAGAGATGGAGTTAGTGGACAAGGTTTCCAGCAAGGGAATGACCCCCGTTTCTGTCTCCGTAGACGGCAAGCCAGCGGCGGTGTTTGGAATTGCAGATGTTGTGAAAGAGAATTCTTTGGAAGCCGTATCAACGCTGAAAGAAATGGGAATAGATACCTATATTATGACGGGAGACAATACCAGGACCGCGAAAGCAATCGCAGAACAGGTAGGAATCGAGAATGTCCTTGCCGAAGTAATGCCCGAAGACAAGGCGAGAAAGGTTGCTGATCTTAAGAAAGAAGGCAAGACCGTCATGATGGTTGGCGACGGGATAAACGATTCCCCGGCACTGGCGGAGGCCGATATAAGCATTGCCGTCGGATCGGGAACCGACATCGCTATCGAGTCTTCAGACGTCGTTCTTATCAGCGACAATCTTAATAATGTTCCGAAGGCAATAAAGCTATCCAGAGCAACCATCAGAAACATCAAAGAGAATCTCTTTTGGGCCTTTTTCTATAACGTTATTGGAATACCAGTGGCAGCCGGTCTCCTTTACAAAGTGGCCGGAATAAAGCTTAACCCTATGATAGCCGGTGCAGCCATGGCCTTTTCCAGTGTTAGTGTAGTCGCAAACGCACTGAGGTTGAAGAGAGTACGAATCTAGAAGGAGGAATACTATGAAGCTTGAAATTGGAGGAATGAGCTGTAATCACTGCAAAATGCGAGTGGAAAGAGCGTTGAAGTCTGTGGAAGGCGTGGAGGACGCAGTGGTAGACATTGATGAAGGAATCGCAGAAATCTTCACAACCAAGAATATTGAAGAGAACCGCTTGAGAGAGATTATTGAAGATGCAGGTTATTCATTTTGGGGAATCAGAGAGTAATTATGAATACACATTCTCATCACAAACATGACGGGGCTCTCAAGATTCTTAAGACTGCCAGAGGTCAGATAGACGGCATAATCAAGATGATAGAAGAAGAGAGATACTGCATAGATATTTCCACTCAGCTTCTCGCTGTCATCTCGCTCCTCAAGAAGGCAAACACAACAGTTGTAAACAAGCATATCGAAACCTGCATAAGAGAAGCAGTGGTTTCCGGCGATATTGAGGAGAAGATAGCGGAGCTGGAAACACTCATGAAATATATAGAGAAGAGCCTCTAGTCTCCAGCTGGAGGTTCGTTCTTCATGTCTTGAGAATCTCTGGACAGTTCTTGAAGATCCTCGATAACCTCCTGAAGCTCATTGTCTTCTACTTGCCATAAGTCTTCAATTCTCTGCTTCAGTAAAGAATTTCTCTCTTCGACAGCCATCAGGTAATAGCTTAGAAGTCTTCTCCTGTGGGAACTCATCGCTGCTATCTTTCTCAGAGAATCCACCTTTATCTCTCTTTCCGCATCTATGAGATCTCCTATCGTTTGGACGATGTCATCTAGTTTCCACTGAACGTCGTCCGATAGGACGGCCAGAGTCTTCCTGATCTTCTCAAGTGCTTCCACCCGTTTTACCATCCGGTTCCCCCAAACGTCCCTTGCGGTCTTCTGCTTCTGGATGTCTGATTATAAGACTTAGCACTGCACCCAAAACACTCAGAACCGCTGAGACCAAGTAACTTATCCCGTATCCACCCGTAAGGTCGCGCGCAATCCCACCTAGCAAAGGGCCGATGACTCCACCTACACCCCAGGCCGTTATCATTACCCCGTAATTCAGTCCAAGATTCTTCACACCGTAGAAATCGGCAGTTACAACCGGAAAGATTGCGAGCATTCCGCCAAAAGTGAATCCCACAACGCTCTTCCCTATCAACAGAGCAACAGGGTTGGTGAATGAACTGAACAGGAAGTATATGAGAGCCTGAATGGCAAACATAGTGAATAGGGTGGCCGTTCTTCCAATATAATCAGATATCGTGCCCCACGTTACCCGGCCAATGAAATTGAAAATCGCATAAACAACCACCAGCAGAAATCCATTGCTAATTGATGCCTGCTCTAACCCTATCTTCGACATCTGACCGATAATGAGCAGTCCTGCAAACGTACCAAAGAAGAACATGGTCCACAAAATATAGAACTGCGGTGTCTTCATCATTTCGGACAATGAGTAATCCTTTGTCGCCAGCCTATGGGTTCTTCTAGGCTTCTTCTTAAGTTTTACCTTTTCCACACCATCGGAAGGGTTGGAGATTAGGAAGGTGAGGGAAAAGACAATCAGAAAGAAGAGAACACCAAGAATCACCAAAGCCGTCGGCAGTCCAAACATAGCAATGAGGCTCGAAGTCAGCGGCGCTATATACACAGGTGCCAATCCAAAACCGCTAACAACAATACCTGATATCAGCCCTCTGTGATCGGGATGAAACCACTTGACTGCAGCCGGTGTTGGCGATGAATAGCCAAATCCCATCGCAAGCCCGAACACGAACCCGAAAAAGAAGGTTAACCCGGCTACGGTAAGATTCATCCCCGAGAAGATAAAACCCATCCCCGCAAGAAGTGAGGATACGAAAAGAACTGGCTTTGGACCGAATCTATCCTGCAGCTTTCCTCCTGGAATCATGGTTAAAGCAAAGACCGCTGAAGCAAGCATATAAGGAATCTGAGTCTGCGTTGCTGTCCAGTTGAAGTCGTCTATCAAGGCCGCTGAGATAATTCCCCACGAATAAAGGACCCCGAGAGTCAAATTGACCCCCAAACCACTAAAGACTACGAGCCAGGCTTTCCTGTTGTTTTCCACAGATTTGTCCTCCTAATAAATGACGCTAATTGCCGGGCTGATCTGTTTAGTCGGTTCGTAGTGCCAAAAATCACTTAGATGTACTATCCTTAGCTAGAAAAAGCGATCCGTGAGATTGCAATCACTTCTTCTTGGCTTTCAGAAGGCCGGCGTAAGAACTTGTGAAGCCATGCTGGAAGTGCATCAGTTGCCACTTGCCATCTGCTTTCACAACAAGTGCCGAACCGAATACCTCTACTCTCCTGAATGCAGCTTTTCTTGCGATTTTCATACCTCGTTTCCATGAAACAAAACAGAACGAGGTTCTTTCAACTGTAACTTCCCAAGATATCGGCTCAAAGAGAACCCCAAACGAATCAAACTCCTTTTCCAGAAGCTCAAGAAACTCACCTTTCCCATTACTTACGAGCCCTTCGGGATTCACATAGGTAATATCAGCACAGCATAGCGATTCGATTGACTCGAGATCGTGATTTCTATAACTGTCAAAGAAGTTCTCAACTACTTCCTTAGGCGATATCTTGCCATGCTCCATCAACTCACACCTCACTCTTTGTCACTAGTAAGATTTTATCATCAACCTGCCGATCATCTGTGTACAAGATGAGGCTATTTATGAAAGACAAAACAATATAATCTTCCCGAAGAAGGGAGGTGGATCATGCGGAAAGTTCTCGCTTCGATTATTGCGATTCTCCTTTTCATTTCGTTACTTCCGGGGCTTACGTTGAGGATGGGGATTGAAGGTCTCTCAATACTCGGTCTGTCCTTTGAGATGGATTCTGGTCTTTGCTTTGGATTTGGAGCATACCGCCGATCACGATATTCGGACCGGCAGCCCCTGGCCTTTTTCTTTCACAGGGGGATACAGTTGCTCATCGATAATGCTACGAAAGGATAGAATGGAAGTTTCAGCGCTTATGAGAGGTTGCCTGGGAGCGATCATCTCCGAATCGTTTAGTCTCGCAGCAGTTCTGGGCGTGCTTCTGGAAACGAAATGAAATATCTCACCTGGACTTAAGGCCGGATTCCAGCTAGGGTTGAACCTGAACGTGGTCCAAAGAATCATTTCTCCAGAAACCAGTTTCGTCCCGATGGGTCAAGTAGGTCTAGTAATAGATTTCTAAATGAATCTATGGTTTCTTGAATCTTAGCGTCTTTAACTCCCCGATCTCCCTGAATCCAAGTCGATTGTAGATTCTACCCGTATCAGGATTGTCGTAGAGCAGACAGGGAGTCTTTCCTTCGGCAAGGAGATCCCCGCAGAGTCTGGATACTACTGCCGATGCCAGGCCTCGCCCTCTATGGTCCTTCCTAGTCGCAACTGCAATGATCATCGCCATATCGCAACTCTCGGAAGTACTGGCAGCCGTAGCCACGATTTCGCTCCTATCTTCAATTATATATCTTCGAGTGCTTCCGTCTCTCAGTGTGGCCATGAAAGACTCTTCTTCCGTAGCATGAAACTCTTCTACTGAGCAAAGAAATTCCAGAAGCTTTGTGGCATCCTTCATCGTTGCTCTTCTCACTTCGAATACAGACTCGACAAGGTTGGGTTCCTTCATGACGGCAAAACGCAGAGCGTCCTCTTCCTCACACATCTCACTAAGATACGGAGCCATTTTGTCTATCCCGTAGACGCTTCCGGTAAGCATCATTGCCCGAACATCCCTCTTTATGATACCTGCAGCTTCTCGAAAATCCATTCTACTGGAATCGGCTAGAATGAAGAACTTGTAGTAACGAAGGAGGACACCTTTCGGGTTGTCTAGATCTCCATCGAGGAATATCTCCATATGCTTTGAATCGGAACTCGTATTCTCGATATCTCCAATAATGAACATGTTGAACTCCTTGTTTCTGTACAGAAAAGGAAGGAGTCTCTTCCATTCACTTCCTTCGATCTTCTTCAAAGAAACACCCCCCGCATTTACGGATATATAGAAGACTACACCAGCTTGAATTCGATTTCGACTGATAATACCGAGTTCGTGACTTATGTCACGTACTTGACTCTCTGTTTGCTATAGACTCTGAATGAAAGGAGAGATGATTATGTCTAGCAAGAAAGCTGCAACACTAAGAGTGATCGTGGAGGTCCTTTTTCTCGCTCTCTTCGTATTCTTGCTGCGAAACAGGGATTTGCAGAGATGGTTCTTGATATTCGGCGTCGGACTTCTGGGCGCTCTCTTTCTGGGAAGAATCTATTGTGGATGGATCTGCCCCATGGAGACCCTGTTCAGGCCAATAGACTGGTTGTATGCGAAATTGAGGCTGAAGAGGCTAAGAACGCCGGCGATATTCAAGAACGGCGTATTCAGATGGACGATTCTGATACTCTTTGTGGTGCTTATGATTGCGGTTAGGGTTTTCAAAATCAAGATCAATCTCCTTCTTTACATCACAGCGTTTTCGGTATTGGTTACTCTGATATTTGAGGAGGAGTTCTGGCACAGGTACATATGTCCCTTTGGAACGCTATTAACGTTTTTCTCGAAGAAACCGTTTTTCAGTATGAAGGTTGACAAACCTTCATGCGTATCCTGCGGAATCTGCCAGAAGGTCTGCCCCGTTAGCGCCATCGAAAAAGAGAGTGATGGAATGAAGATAGACAATTCAGAGTGCCTCGTTTGCCTCAAGTGCAAGGAAAAGTGTCC
>NZ_DJGL01000060.1:18916-31448 GCF_002432735.1 Mesotoga sp. UBA5847
CTGGCTGTTTAATGCTAGAATGATTCTAGACTACTGCAGAGCGAGGCGTTTATGTGACGATTGAAGAAGGTAGCGACAAGCTGGAGAAATTCGTCTTCGCTCTTCAGGAGCGAATGAAAGAACTGGATTGTATCTACAAGATCTCCAGCGCGCTTCACGGATCCTCGACAGCAAATGAAGCAGTCAGTCTGCTAATTGATCAGCTTCCCAAAGGATTCAGGTTCACCGATCAAGTATCTATAAGAATCGAATTCAACGGGAGTATCTGGAATTCTGGAGACAATTGGTCGAACGAAAGGGCGATCTCTTCCGACATAGTCGTAAATGGAAAGAAGATGGGAGAGGTAAGTATATCGCTTATCAACGAATCACTCTTCAAAGATGAACCTTTCCTGAAAGAAGAGAGGAAGCTACTCTTATCCGCGACTTCGGTTCTTTCAAATACACTAGAGAGAATCTCGATTCAGGACGATATGAAGGACAGTCTAGAAAGGTTGACTTTTGCAATAGACGCCTCGGAAGAAGGTGTGTGGGATTGGAATATCAAGACCGGTCACGTTTTCTTCTCAAGAAGATGGAAGGAGATGCTGGGTTTCTCTGATGAAGAGATCTCCAGTAGCGTAGAGGAATGGAAGAAGAGAGTTCATCCGGAAGATCTCGCTGAAGTGGAGTCTCTTCTGGAGAAATGCCTTACAGGCAAGACACCCAATTATCAGCTGGAGTATAGGCTTATTGGGAAGGACGGCTCGTCTGTCTGGGTTCTCGACAGTGGAAAGGTAGTATCGAGGAACAGTAGCGGCGAACCCTTGAGAATGGTCGGGATCCATACGGATCTAACACAGCACAGAGCGGCCGAAATGAGACTCCAAAGGCTTAACAAGTTGCTAACACTGATGTTAAGGGCAAATGAGTTCTTGGTTCATGCAAAGGAAGAAGCATCTCTTCTCAATGGACTTTGTGATATCGTCGCCAAGATTGGAGATTTCCCGCTTGCCTGGGTAGCTTTTAAGAGGCCCGGAGAAAAGACTCTTGACCCGGTTGCCGTCAGCGGAAAGGCAAAGGACTATCCGTTTGAAGTTGCAATTACCTGGGATGAAAGCGAACTGAGCAGAAGTGCCATAGGAAAAGCTATTAAGACCGGAATGACCGTTATTACCAGAAGCATTGATCGTTCCCCCGATTATCTGCCTTGGAAAGACACTGTTTTGAAGTACGGGCTGAAAGCCTCGGTTGCAATCCCTCTTTTAGTCGATAAGAGGGTAATAGGCAGCCTGGTGATTTACTCGGAGTATGAAGACGCTTTTGATAGCGAGGAAGTTCGACTCCTAGAGGAGCTTGCTGAAGACATCTCATTCGGCATTTCATCAATGAGAATTGAAGCTCAGCTAGAACACCAGAGCGGAGTTCTTTCCTCAATTAGAAGAGTTAATCGTCTGATCGTTACCGAAAATGATATCGATGATCTCATAAAGAAGAGTGCCGAGTTGATGACCGGCTCCAGAGGGTTTGAGAGATGCATGATTCTGTTGACCAATAATGGGGACCTTTCAAGCTGGGCCGCCTCGGGCTTCAGTAGATCTCAACTGCTGGAAATAGAATCCAGTTTAGAATCAGGTCATATTCCTCCCATGCTGAGAGAGGCAATGGAAAGGGAAGGCGTTATTTCGATCGGAAGTAAGGAATACCACGAGAAGTGCTTGACATTTAGCGACTCCGGTGATCTTGCGGTGTTTGCAAAAGGCTTAAGAGTTGCTGACAACTGCATGGGGGCCATGGCAGTTGTCATTAAGGCAAGTTTCTATCTTTCAAAGGAAGAAAGAGACCTCTTCTCCGAAATAGTCGACGATATCTCTTACGCAATCTACAAGCTCAAGCTTGAGAAGAACGAGAAACTTCTCCAGAGAAGATTCTCTCTGTTCATGGATAGACTTCCGGGAGCAGTATTCATTTCGGACAGCAATTTGAGAATGACATACTTCAACGATTTTGCAAGCAAGATGTTCGGGTTCAAGGACGACTGGATTGGAAGAGATCCGAAGGAAAACTACCCCGGAAAGCTAGGCAGAGATATACTTGACGACGACCTGCGAACTCAGAATGGAGAACAGATAGTGAGGGAAGAAAGGATTATGGCTGCCGACGGTCAGGAGAAGATCCTCTATGTACAGAAATTCCCCATACCTTCCGACGGCGACAAACCGATGATCGCCGCTATCGCTCTGGACATTACAAGTCGAAGGATTGCCGAAATGGCCCTTAAGAGGCTTGGGAGTGTCATAGATCTCTCGTTCAATGAGATGTATTTGTTCGACCCGGACTCATTGCGTTTCCTTCAAGCGAATAGAGGAGCTACGGAAAACTCGGGTTACACTCTTGATGAACTGCGTAAAATGACTCCTCTGGATCTGCAACTTAAGATGGATAGAGGAGTTTTTGAGGAAGTTCTGAACAGACTCAAAAAAGACCCGATGTCCTATGAAGTCTTTGAGACCGAGCATGTCAGAAAAGACGGAACTGCCTATCCCGTGGAAGTGAGACTTCAACTACATGAAGACGAATATGAGCGTGTATTCGTCGCGATCGTTCTAGATATTACCGAAAGAAAGAGATCAGAGGAGTCGGTTCAAAGAAGCCTTGAATCACTAATAAACACACTGTCATCTCTTGTCGAGGCGAGAGATCCATACACTTCCGGCCATCAGAAACGGGTGAGTGAGCTTTCAGTTGCTATTGCCCGAAGACTATATTCAGATAATGATAAATACAAGGACATTATCGAATCGATTCGAGTTGCCGCGTTGCTTCACGACATAGGAAAGAGTGCGGTACCGACAGAAATACTGACAAAGCCCGTGAGACTTAACGATCTCGAGTATCACCTTGTTAGAGAGCATTCTGCAAAGGGTTACGAAATACTTAAGGGAGTCTATTTCCCGTGGCCTATAGCGGAAATAGTGTTCCAGCATCATGAAAGGCTTGACGGCTCGGGTTACCCTCGAGGACTTAAGGGAGACGATATTAGAATTGAAGCCCGAATAATCGCCGTAGCCGATGTTGTTGAAGCTATGTCTTCACACAGACCATACAGAGCTTCGCTGGGAATGGACAAGGCCCTTGAAGAGATAATCCAAAACTCGGGCAAGTATTACGACAGAAAGGTCGTTAATGTCTGCCTAGAAGTCTTCGACGAGGGATTTGAGTTCAAATCCTAAAGCTCTGATACTCTCTCAAGAATGAAGTTGTTCGTTGTTGATTCCTCGCCACCTGCCGAAGGCAGCATTCCGACCTGGCCGTTCTTGCCCAGCCTTGCGTCTGAAGTTTTATTCCAGAATCACTTCCTGCGCAGAAGCGTCACCTCCCGACATAGTCGGCCTCGCCTCTTGCCGAAGGCAGCTTTGCGTCCCCAGAGGCTTTTCTGTGCCTTGGCTCTTTCCCCAATGGATCTTCTAAGAGAACCTCCGGTCAAGATGCTTCAGGTATGTCTTCACAGCTGAAGAGGTGTTCTTCAGCACTTTACGACTTATTCGGTCAAGTTCGCTTGTATCTTTACAAGCAACCAGATTGTCATAGTAATCTTTTGAGCACTCTATTCCGGAAAACATCGGCGGGTCCTCGTCGAGCAAAGTCTTGATTGATCGCTCGGTCTCGGGAAGAAGCCGCAATGCTTCCCTTCTCGTTGTTTTAGCCACGACTTCTAGGGATTTTGGATCGTTGGGCTCCGCGGTCTTGATCTCTTCAATGTACGTACCGTACTCTCTCCAAAGCCGGTAGCCTAAGTACCTGTCGTGGAATTTGTGGAATGTGCTTATCTTCTTGAACTGCCTCTTGTATAGAAAAGGAATCTTGAGTACTTCGAAGAGGGTCCCCGGAGAGGTGTGGTACGGGGTTCCGCAGTCCTCGAGATAGTGAATGGCACGGGCCGCAAATCTCAGTGCCCAGTACCTGTCACCCTTTTGCATAGCTAGTTCGCTCATTTGATCGAAATGAAGGAATCTCTTTGTCACTTCGCCAAAGCGAAGTATGATGTGATACTCTTCATGTCGCCACATTCTGCTGCTTCCCATAAACCTTTGCAGTGGAGAGAGCTTTAGGTCTCTGTCCATTCCAAAATCAGGTTCATAAGAGTAGATGGTCATTATCTGCCAGGCGGGGGCTTTGCCCTCGATCGGCACCGAATTCTCGAAGAAATCCAACCGCAGCTCTTCGTCCGAATCGGAAAGGTACTGTCGCCCCAGATAATCTTCGAAGCCTCTCTCTGAAAGACTGTAAGGGCCTGGGTCTTCTTCTTCATAAGTATAAGGCGTAACCTCTACTTTCTCAGAGAGAAAGCCCTTGCACCTATCCAGACAGTAATAGGTCAGAACATCATGACCATCCATATCAGCTCTTTATGACCCATGCACTTTTCTTTGAGAAGAAAAGTTCGGTTTCCTTGCCTACAACGGGAAACTTTCTTTCAATCGGGTTGAAAGTCACTGCGTTCAACCTCTTTCCATCCGGAAGTTCTATCTCATATTCAACATTCGATCCGAGGAAGACATACTTCAAGACCTTCCCATTAAGAATATTGATCTTGTCTTCTTCCCTGTCAGAAAGGGATTCCGGTCTCAATACTATCCTAACACTGTCTCCGACAGCGAATTCACCTCCCTTACTGCCCACAAACCTCTTTCCCAGAGAGCTGCACAACACGGTCACTGAGTCGCCGTCGACAGATTCCACTTCCCCGTCGATGAAATTGACCCGTCCGATGAAATCTGCTACAAAACTGTTCTGTGGTCTGGCGTAGATATCAAACGGACTTCCTATTTGCATTACTTTTCCGTCGTTCATTACCACAATGACATCGGAAATACTCATCGCCTCTACCTGGTCGTGAGTAACGTACACACTGGTGATGTCAACCTCTTGCTGTATTCGACGGATTTCGAGCCTCATCGATTCCCTCAATTTCGCATCGAGATTCGAGAGCGGCTCATCAAAAAGAAGAACGCTCGGCTCCATAACAAGGCTTCTCGCCAATGCAACTCTCTGCTGTTGACCGCCGGACAGTTGATCTGGCCGTCTCTTTTCAAGACCCTTAAGACCCACCAGGTCTGTCATCTCCCGTATCTTTTTCTTCATGGTTTTCTTATCAAGTCTCTTCAGCTTCAGACCAAAAGCGATATTCTCCTCCACAGTTAGGTGAGGGAAGAGAGCGTAACTCTGGAAGACCATCGAAATGCTCCTCCTATTGGGAGGCAGGTTTGTGACGTCCTTCCCATCCAGCAAAACTCGACCATTTGTCGGAACTTCGAACCCGGCAATGATTCTCAATGTGGTCGTCTTTCCACATCCCGAAGGACCCAGGAGTGTTACAAGCTGCCCCTTTCCGATTTCTTGATCGAAGTCGTCAACGGCGACTGTTTCTGTACCATAACTCGTGAAGACTTTTCTAACATTTCTCAGAATCAGACTCATGTAATCACCCCTGTCCCGCCGTTCCACCGCTGGATAGACTAATTTTGTTCTTCAGGAAGATCTTCAATATAAGAATGAAGCTCATAATCATACCGATCAACAGCACAGAAAAGGCACATGCTTCCGATAGACGTCCGGAATCACTCTGACTCAGTATCTGAACTGTTATCAGGTTCCATCTGGCCGAAACAAGAAATATCGCCGCGCTGATTGCAGTCATCGCCCTTACAAAGGCAAAGACTAGAGCGGAGAAGAAGGCCGGCATAATAAGGGGCAGCGTCACTTTCGTGAAAACCTGCCTGTTATCTGCTCCAAGTGTATATGCCGCCTCTTCGATCGCAGGATCTACCTGGTTGAGCAAAGCAACACCCGACTGTATTCCAACGGGTATATATCTGAAGACGAAATTGAGAACGAGTATTGCCAAAGTACCAGTCAGCAGCAACGGAGGCTTGTTGAATGCAAGAATATAACCTATTCCGATTACTGTTCCCGGAACTGCGAAACTTAGCATTGAAGTGAATTCCATGACTCTTCTTCCGGGAAAGACTTTACGAACCAGAAGAAACGCGATTATCATGCCAAGAACGGCAGATATCGGTGTGGATGTGAAAGCAATAATGAGAGTGTCCTTGATTGCTTCCAGTCCAACATCAAAGACGTATCTGAAATTCTCGAGGGTGAAGGTGTTGTTCATCCCCCACGCCTTAACGAAAGCTCCCCAGAATATAGTTGCATAAATAGTCAGCGTGAAGACCGCAATTAACATACATAGGGAGAATAGAATCCATTTCACCGGTTTACTGACGCTTTTCAGGACGGAAGTCGTCGGTTTCCCTGTAACCGTGACGTACTTCTTCTTCCCTACCCAGTACTTCTGGATTACGAATGCCACTATGGAAGGGAATAGCAACCAGACCGCGAGGGCAGCGCCCCCTCTAGTATCAAACATTCCGGTTATTTGCAGGTATGCCTGAACTGAGAGCACGGGAAATTTGCTGCCTGCAAGAATCAAAGGATTTCCAAAGTCGGCGAGCGATTCTATGAATAGAACGAGCATTGTGCTGGCAATACCCGGAACCGACATCGGAAGAATTACTTTCCTGAAGGCCTGCCATCGATTTGCACCGAGATTGAAGGCGGCATCCTCAAGTGTCGGACTGATGGTTCCTATAACGCCGTCCAATGTGATGAAGGCAACCGGAAAAAAGCAGACCACCTGGGCCATCATGAGACCCCATAAACCGTACACCGGGAAATTCCTGATCCCGAATATCCCGGCGGTAATGATCCCGTTGAATCCGAATAGCATTATGATAGAAAGTGCGCCAATAAACGGTGGAAAGACTATCGGCAGAACGGCAACGGTTCTGAAAAAGCCCTTCAGCGGAATATCCGTTCTGTTAAGAGTGTAAGCAAACAGATACCCGACAAGCATTCCGAATATTGCCGTAAGGCTAGCCACCAAAAGGCTGTTGAAGAAGCCCTGCCTCATGTATCGATTCGAGAAGGCGTGGCTGTACGCGCTCAGGTCAAATCTGCCCTCCTTGTCGGTCATACTGACCGCGAAAACCCTGAATAGGGGATAGACAATGAATATTGCCAGGGCAGCGAATATCAGGACTATTATCAAAAGCAGAACTGGATCCCTAAGAAGATTCAGAAACCTATTTTTTGCTTCTTCTCCCCTTATAGCCACAGGACGACCTCCTATTAAAGAGGGGGATTTCTCCCCCTCAAAGCAAATCTAAGTGATCGTTAGTATGGAAGCACTTCGTTAATCCATCTTTCGATAAGTCTGGTCTTGTTTTCTGCAGCCCAGGATGGATCTACTGAAACAAGGTTAATGGTCGAAAGAGGCTGCAGACTGCCGAAGTCAACATCTGGCCTGATCGGGTAGAAGAAGGTTTTTTGATCAACCACCTGCTGCTGACCGGCTTTTGACACAACCCAGTCAATTAACTTCTGGGCATCGGTGAGATTCCTGGCACCCTTTAGAATCGAAACGGATGCCACTTCGTATGGTACGCCCTCCTTAGGGAAAATCACGGTGACGGGATATCCCTGTTCCATGAACTGGAAGAAAGCAGGGGTGAACTGAATTCCAAGCGCAACCTGACCGGGGCCGACGGCCTTGGAGGGTCCAGTTCCGCTCTGTGTGTAGGTCTGGATGTTTGGAGCGAGATTTTTCAGATACTCGAAAGCCCCGTCTTCACCGTAAATCTTCACAAGACCAGTTATCAGACTGTATGCAGTTCCTGAAGACTGTGGATTTGGATATTGTATCATTCTCCTGTATGAAGAATCAAGGAGATCTTCCCATGTTTCCGGTACAGAAGCTTTGATCTGCTCAATAACTGAAGTGTTCACTCCAACGCCAAGAGGATTCATGTAAATCGGGTGATAATAGCCCTCAACATCATAGAATTCTGGAGATACACCGTACACGCTCAGTGTCTTATACGACTGCGTAAGTCCCCTTTCCTTTGCAATAATGTGATTTTCCAAAGGAGCCCCAAACCAAACATCTGCCTGTGGATTGTTTGATTCTGCTTCGATTCGTGCAAGCGCCGGCCCGGATGAAAGAAATACGAAATCTACCTTGACTCCGGTCTCCTCTACAAATGCGTTCAATATCTTCCTTGCATTTGCCTCATCCACACTGGAATAAACCACCAGGTTTGAAAAGGCCGCTGCTACTAACATCAGAAAGATCGTAAGGATAAGAACTCGCTTCATAAATCCACCTCCTATTAGTGTAGCTATATTCTATCATCATGAACTGCTAAGTAGAATGTTTCCAAACTAATTCCTACAGACCTTGATCACATCAAATCTACCAAATCATCTCTCACGAAATTGAGCATCGAGATCAAGCTTTGACAGTTCACCGATCATCTCAGTTTTTTCCAAAAATCAGCGAAAACAGTTATGAAAATATAGTTTCACTATGCTATTATTATGAAAAGATAGTTTCATAAAATAAGTGATTAACTAATTCCTTGCCGAAAGGTTGATAACAATGGTATCCGAAGAAATAGCGAAAATAAAAGATGGTTTATCGCCTGCTTACAAAAGGATAGCAACCTATATTCTCAAAGAATACTCGCAAGTGGGATTCATGTCCATTGAAGAACTCAGCTCTATGGCCTGCGCTAGCAAGGCATCTGTAGTCAGATTCTCTAGGCGTCTCGGTTTCTCGGGATTCAATGAACTGAAAAAGGCTATCCAGCGCGAACTTAGAAGAAGGCTATCTCCGTATGAAAAGATCGCAACGACAGAACTTGACATGGCTCCGGTGGAAAACCAGTTGAAATTGCTAAGACAGAATGAGATCAACAATCTCAAAAACACTCTGTCCGGGATCAGAGAAGAAGAGCTTCACAAATGGGTGGACACTATAAGGACAGCCAGGAACATCTATTTCGGGGGCTTTGGCGCTACAAGACACGTGGTTTCGTTGATGCGGTACACAATCTCCGTTCTCCAGCGGAAGCCGACCTGGTTGTTGTCGGGATCGGTCTCCGACTTTTCCTTCAAAATAAAGCTTATGGAAAGAAATGACGCTCTGATAGTTATGACCTTTCCTCCATACTCAAAAGAAGTGGAATACATGATCGACTTTGCACGTGAAAGAACCGCAAGAACTCTGCTCGTTACAGATTCCATTGACTGTCCGGTCTATTCAAAAGCCTATTCGTCGATTTTGTGCGAGAACAACTCACTTCTGTTTGGCAATTCCTTCGTCGGACCCGTTGCAGTAGCGGAAATGATAGGGAACTTCATCATTCTAAGCGAGAAGAAGACCGGCATGGAGGAGATGAGAAGGTTGTTTGAGGTAGAGGAGAGAGGTTACAAGGCAATAAGTACTGAAGGAAAGAGCAAGTAGTTTCATCGCTTGTTTGTGAAGGCTCTAATTTGTGAAAAGAAAAAAGGAATCGAAGAGGGAAATTGACTTAGCCCACCGCGGCATCTGAATTGCTTTTTAAAGAGGAGTGTTCTTGTTTTCATCAAGGAAGATTCTATTGCCTGAAACGAGGTGTTTGCATGAAGGCCATCATTGTACACGGCGGTACCGGAAGCTTTAGTAGCGTAATAGACGCCGATGAACACAGAAGAGGAGTCGAAGAGGCTGTCAAGCAAGGATTCTCAACTCTTCAGAAGATGAACAACGCAGAAGAAGCCGTTGTTACCGCCGTGTCCGTGATGGAAGAAGATCCCACCTTTAACTGTGGCAGGGGATCGGCACTTACTTATCGCGGCGATATAGAAATGGATGCTGCGATAATGGACAACAACCTAAATGCGGGGGCGATTTCCGGACTTAAGAGAATTCTCCATCCCATAACGGTGGCACGGGCCGTCATGGAGCAAACCGATCATGTTTTGCTTGCCGGAGCCGAACTGGAGGAATTCGTTACAGTTCTAGGGTTTCCTAGGGAAGATGAACTGATCGTTCCGAAAAGACACCTTCAGTGGAAAGAAGAACTTGAAAAAATCGCCAGAGGCGAGAAGACTAGATTTGGAAAGAGCGTCAAGCTGGCAAAACAAGCCGAGAAATATCACTCTACCTGCGGTGCGGTCGCACTAGACGACCACGGAAGAATGGTCGCCGGAACATCCACGGGCGGAATGATGATGAAAAGTTTCGGTAGAGTGGGAGATAGCCCCATTTTGGGAGCAGGAACCTATGCGGACTCATTCGGTGCAGTCTCCGCAACGGGTCATGGAGAAAAGATCATGAAGCTCACACTGAGCAGGCTGGTCGCCTTCTTCATGGAACAATACCCCGCTCAAAAATCCGTAGACATCGCTCTCGAGAGAGCCAGATACTTCAACTGTGAATGTGGACTCATAGCGATCGACAGATATGGGAACATCGGAATTGGTCACACTGCCAAAGATATGTCTTGGGCCTTCATAAGAGAAGGGAATTCACCTGTAATCTTCTAGGTGTAACTAGCCCCCTGTTCTTCCACGGGAAGCTCTCTACTCTGCGACTTGAGTTTTCTAACGATCATGAATGCAAGAATAGCCGCAATGAAAAGTGTAAAGAAATCTGCAACTGTTTGAGAATAAATCACTCCGTTGAGTCCGAAAAACCTTGGCAAGACAATCACTGCGGGAATCAAGAAGAACCCCTGCTTCGACATCGAAAGCAAGCCAGCCGCGAAACCTTTTCCAAGTGCCTGGAACAAAACCGTGAAGGTTATCACGAAGCCGAATGTGGGAAAGAAAATGTTTACCGCCCTAAAGGCTCTGGAACCCACATCGATGACTTCGGGGTCATTACTGAAGATGCTGATAATCGAACCAGGTATTGTCAACCCGATTATGGCAAAAACCGTTGCAAAGACCGTTGTCACGATCACCGAAAATCTCAGAGCTTCGAAAACTCTCGAAAACTTCTTTGCGCCGTAATTATAGCCAGCAACCGGTTGAAATGCTTGACCGTATCCGAATAGAACCATCATGCCCAACATAAGAACCCTCATTGTTATTCCGACGGCCGCAACGGCGTGGTCCCCGTAGTTTCCGGCGGCGTTATTCAACAGTGCAACGGCGAAACTGGACAAGGATTGTCGCAAGAATGTCGGAAGGCCGATTTTGAAGATTTCAGAGTATATCTGAAGAGAGAACCTGTACAGCCTTATCGATAGAGTCGTGTAACTCTTCTTACGAACGAAGTACTCGAGGATTATCATCGTCGAAACGGACTGAGAGATTACAGTTGCGACGGCCGCTCCAGTTATTCCCATTCCAAGGCCAAATATAAAAACCGGATCGAGAGCGACATTCAGTAGAGCTCCCGATACCATGGCAACCATGAATCTCTGGGCGTTACCCTCCGCTCTAACTAGGTTGTTCATTGTCATATTCATCATGGTGAAGATCGATCCCATAATGATTATCATTGTGTATTCCCTAGCATATTCCATTATTGTCTCAGTTGCGCCAAAAGCAGTCAGGAGCGCGTCCAAGAATATCAATCCAAGGAATGTAAATACTATCCCGGTCGCCAGACTCGTAAATAGAGCCGTAGATGCCGCTTTATCAGCCTGTTGCTTATCTCCTGCACCGAGCAAACGCGAGACATACGAAGCCGCTCCCACGCCATAAGTCAGACCAACGGCTCCAATCAGATTGAATATCGGAAAAGCGACTGCAACTGCGCCTACGGCGCTTGTGCCTATCCGCCCAATGAAGAAAGTATCGACTAGATTGTAGATAGCATTTGTCAGCATTGCAACGATTGAAGGAATTGAAAGACCGATGAGCAGAGAGGGAATCTTCATCGTCCCCATTGCCCTGGCTCTTTCTTCGGAACTCCTGAATCTCAACTGAAACCCTCCAGCATAAACGAAAATCCACTCTACTTCATAATACACCAAGATAATGAAGTTATTTGTCACGCTAACAATACCCTTGAATAGCAGATCTCAAAAGACTGTTCTTGAGCAAAGTGTTCCCATCAAGTTCGAGGCAAATGTACCCCTTCAGCTGCTATTTCGGGGTTTATACTCTCGTTGCGATAGGAAAAGACCGATAGGCATATATCGTCCTTACATAGAGCGATCGAACCGATAAGAGGCCTCATTGGCGCGAGGAGGAGATTACATGAGAAGAATGAAGCTAATATCAGGTTTTCTCTTAGTCTCAATAATACTGCTTTGTGGATCGGTTTTTTCCGAAGAACCGATAGACGAGATGTACGAACCTAATGTTGAAGAGACAGTCGAAGAAGATTCCCTGAAAAAAGAAAACATGGAGGCGAGAGGGTTCTACCTGGAGGAAGAAGTCAACGAATCCTACGTTTTCGTGGTGAATGTCCCCTCTGTCAAAGATAATGCAGACAATCTAGAGTCACTCACTTTAGAAAACATGGAGGTCAGAGGTTTCTACAGAGAAGGCGAAGAATACGAAGATCCCTCATTCTACTATTTCGCATCTTCGGTCTCTTCTTTGAAGTACGAAGGATATGACACAGACCCAATCACTCTGGAGAATATGGCCGCAAGAGGATTCTACAGAGAAGGGGAGGAAGAGGGGGATCCCTCATTCTACTATTTTG
>NZ_DJGL01000043.1:0-13043 GCF_002432735.1 Mesotoga sp. UBA5847
ATCGATTACAGCGGGATCCTTTTCAGTAAGGAACAGCGACGCAAGCGTTCCGAAGGCTACTTTTTCTCCGTGGAAGAACTCGTGAGTCTCTTGCAAGATGGTGAGTCCATTGTGAATCGCGTGAGCCGCGGCAAGTCCTCCACTTTCGAATCCAAGGCCGCTCAGCAGAGTATTGGCCTCGATGACTTTCTCGAGAGCCGAAGTTACCACCTGTGCCTGGCAGGCGTTCTTTGCCTGCTCTCCATACTTCAATAGAGTTTCGTAGCAAAGTCTTGCAAGGGAGTAAGCCGTCATCGAACCAGGATTACCCGTCATGTTCTTGGCGTTTCCGATCTCGCAAGATCTTGCTTCAAACCAGGTTGCAAGAGCATCGCCCATTCCAGAAACAAGAAACCTTGCGGGTGCGGAAGCGATAACCTTGGAATCTACCAGAACAAGATCGGGGTTTTTCGGGAGGAAGAGATATCTCTTGAACTCTCCTTCAGGTGTATATATTACAGATAGCGCGCTGCAAGGCGCATCTGTTGAAGCAATGGTTGGAACAACGGCCACGGGAATCTTAAGGTTGTGAGCAACAGCCTTGGCTGTGTCCAGTGTCTTTCCTCCTCCAATTCCGACAAGCACGTCGGCCTTGCTTGTGGCTTTGTCGGAAAGCCGATCGATCTCTTCGTCGGAACACTCTTCGCTGAATTCAATAATCTCGGCAGAGACTTCTTCAAGCAATGAATCCTTGATAGAAGGAATTATGTTCTCGTACACGAACGGATCGGTTATAATAAAGGCGTTTTCACCGAATCTTTTCAGTTCCTTTCCCAGAGAATTCAGCGCATCGGCTCCCTGAACGTATCTCCCAGGGAAGATCGTAGCTTTTATCATGGACAACACCTCCTTATCTAAATAATTATAACGCAAAAGCCGACTAAGTTTGTGAAATAAAGATCAATATTTACTGTGCTTTTTCCCTTGATCACTGAATATTCTTGTAAGCAGCTCCGGATGCTATAATTTCAAATAGGATGTCCTTAGTGCGGACTATCTACCGAGACAATCTATGCAATTGTTTGAAGGAGGTGTTGTGAAGTGATTTACTACGTAGATGACAGCGCAAAGCCGGCCGGAGAACACGAGATTCATACCGAACACTGTGAGAGACTGAGAGAAGTGAAGTCGAAGACAATGCTGGGAGATTTCGTGAACTGCTTTGGAGCGCTTCAGAAGGCTCGCGACTTTTACCAGAATGTTGACGGCTGTGCTTACTGCTGTAGCGAATGTCATAAGGACTGACACATGTACAACTTGCTACACCCTAACTCGACAATCTATCGATGAGTTTACAACAAATGTCTTATATCTTATCTTATCTGAACAGCCTTGAAGGCTGTTCTTTTTATCGACCGATTTTCTGTTGTAACTCGAGAGCTCACGTGCAAGATTTCCTCATGGAATACTTGTTCTCAGAGTGGGGTTCGTTGTATCGCCAGACGGAACTTCTCCATCATTCCACGAATGCTATAATCTGTGAAGGTTTCGAGAAAACACTGTTGAAGAGATTAAAGAAGAGAGTGATCAAATGGATAGAGTAATTGTGGTTGGGAATATCGATGTAGATATAATAGCAGGTCCGGTGGATGACTGGCCCGAGTGGGGCACGGAGATCGGCGTTGATTCAATCGAAATGCGTATTGGCGGCCAGGCGGCTAACACGGCTGTTGTGCTTGCCGATCTCGGAGTACCGGTGGATATTGTGACGGTAGCGGGAAATGATCTCTTCGGGAAGACGTTCAAGGAGAGATTCAAAGATATGGGAGTGTCGGTAGAAGGGTTTGATCTTATCCAGGGCAGAACACCATGTACGGTTGCGATTACCCATATAGACAGCGAGAGGAGTTTCATCAGTAACGAGACGATAATGCACCATCTAGATGTTGACTTCGTTGAAAACAAACTCACTGGTGTTGAGGGAGCGCACATTTTGTTCTGCGGGATAAATGTTCTTAACGGTCTAAGAGAAAGCAACCTGCAGACATTGCTGGAAGCTCTCAGAAAAGAAAACACAATCTATCTCGATCCCGGATGGCCACCGGATGGCTGGAGTCTTTTCAGAATTCAGATTCAGAGACTGCTAGATTCGGTGGACTGGTTTATGCCCAATGAAGCGGAGCTCATGGAAGCTACTAACCAGTCAACGATAGAGGCTGCAACTGAAACGTACCTCGAGGACTATGAAGGTCAGGCAATGGTCAAGATGGGTTCAAAAGGTTCTCTTATGATTGGAAGAGAGAATTCAAGACTCTATCCCACAGCGGAATCCAAGAATGTTTTAGATACAATAGGTGCTGGAGATTCTTTCAATGCTGGGTTCATATACTCTAATTCGTCGAATGGTGAGCCAGATATTGATTTTGCGCACAGAGTAGCTAGAGATTGGATAGAGGGGCGATACAGAAGTAAGATCATGATCTAGAGAATAGCAGTTATGTTGCTCGATGTTAACGCAACGGTCGGTAGGAAGCGGCTCCGACATTTCTGCTCGCAGTATAGAGGAGGGTTACTATTATCGGAATGGTTCCACATAACGGCTCATTTCTCCTGCTTCTCTTTTGCCAGAGGGTCGAGAGATAATCTGCATTTGGATTGAATGGAGGGGTTGAGAAGAGTGCTTCTTAAAGAAGGGCAAAGAGTTCTCTTTCAAGGAGACAGCGTAACAGATGCCGGCAGAGACAGAGAAGACTTCTTTGGTCTGGGAAACGGTTACCCCGCTATTATTTCTGGGCTTGTCGGAGCCTCATATCCCGGGTTAAGAATAGAGTTTCTAAACAGGGGTGTCGGGGGCGACAGGGTGAAGGATCTTCGAGAACGCTGGAAAGCCGACTGTATTGATTTATCGCCAGACTGGATTTCAATGCTGGTCGGGGTAAATGACTGCTGGCGGTTCTATGACAGCAATGACAAGACCGAACCAGACATCTTCGAAAGAGACTATAGGTATCTGCTCGAATCAGTTGCCACTATCGGGGCGTCTTCAATAATTATGGAACCGTTCTTTCTCCCGTTAAGAGGCGAGATGGAGTCCTGGACAGAAGACCTTGGACCGAAGATTCAGATAATCAGAAGACTTGCGAGGGAATATGAGGCCATTTACGTCCCGCTTGACGGGATTTTCGCTTCTGCGGCTACAAGAAGAGAGCAGGGTTTCTGGGCAGAAGATGGTGTCCATCCCACTCCTGAAGGACACTTTCTTATCGCCCTCAAGTGGCTCAGTGCTATGAGTATTGCGATTTAACAATTGTCGAGAATGAGCAGATGAGGTGCCTACTGAGAATTCAATTCTCAAGAAGACTCATTGCTTGGCCGACACTCTCAAACTAGATAATTAGTTCTGCGCGTTGATCAGCGAATTCATTCTCTGTGAAGCTCATCCGGGCAAGCATTGTGAGCGATAAAACCAAGAGAAAATCGTTGTGCAATTTCCATGGAATCAATTCCGGTTTCTGGATTTTGGGAGCATTTGAGAACCGAAAGACTGGAATGGCAGGTGTAATAAGTAGAAGACAACTCAGGAAGCATCTCACAAAGTTGGCTCTATGGTGTAATTCACGAGACTGTCATAGTACTCGCGGTTCCTTTCGTATTCTGAACGGTAGATTATGCTTCTTGAGTCGAGCGCGTGGTCTATTGCGAGAATGCCATCAAGGTGATCTATCTCATGTTGAAGCAGCTCCGATTTTGCCTGATCGACTCCCTTCCACTCGTGTTCGATTCCCCTTTCATCTTCATACACGATATCTATCGAAAGACTTCTCTCGAGCCTAATAAGCAGATGTGGAAAGGACATGCAGTCATCCCACATGGTAAATGTGGACTTGTTGCGCTCGGTAATTCGCGGGTTCACAATAATGAAACTCCCCTGACCTAGATTGAGCGCAACCATTCTCTTAAGAATGCCGATTTGCGGGGCTGCGATACCACGGCCAAAGCCGTTTTCATTTCTGAATTCATGGAGGGCCTGCTTAAGCATAGCGAACTGCCCTAGCATCTCCTGGCCTCGAAAGTCAGTGACGGGAGATGATTTTTCCCGTAGCAATGGATTTCCAAGAAGCAATACTTCACTAGTCATAATCAACCTCCGAAAGGCCTTTGTCTCTTTTCAAGAGATTTGCAAGAGCTACTGCCGTTCCGAGGGGAAAGAGCATTGCGCTTGCTTCCAGGTAACCTGCGACAATCTCTCCTCCGGACGAGAGTATGTCTTCAAGCCCTATCTTGCGCTCAAGACTCCCGCAAAGCAACTCCTCCGGTATGGCAATCAATGCGCTCACCTCCTCGGGGTCGAGTTCGAAGGGAGCATCATCTGTGAAATATGCATTGAAGCACGCTATGAAGTACGGTCCTTTCTCGGGCAAGCTCTTTCGTCGATCAAGCATTTTGTAGATCATTCTGGGGGCTGGAGATGGAAGTTCGATGGTGTCGACAACACCTCCGTTTGACTGAACAATATCCGTCCGGGCTGAATGGGTTATTTCAACCGTCTTTCCAGTCTCTTCGACTGCTTCGCGTTTTGCTGCCTGGATGAACCCCTCGCCTTCTTCACAATGGCCTCCGATTCCAGCGAAGAACCTTTCCCCCGTCTCTGTTCGGTGCTTCCTTCCGGAAACCTGAAAGAGGTAGAGGTCCCGGTATTCTAGAATCAGTCCGGTGCCCTTTTCGGAATTATCTGGAATCAAACTGTTGATACTCATAATATTCTTTCCTTCGATACTCGATTGTTGATTTGCTCGAAACCCGAAAACACTGGTCTACAGATACATAGAGCTCGTTAGCCTTCAAATCGAGCGTTCTTAACGTTCTTTATGACGGAATCGGCAGCCAGTTTTCCAGTAAGTATGCTAATCGGTACGCCAGAAGGACTGTAAGTCCACTGGCCTGCCTGAAGAACATCCGGTATATGCGTCTTGACTGAGCTGTTTACTTTCATCATGCTGGAGACCACAGGTATCGGTTCTTCGAACGACCAGCCTACGATCGATCCCTCTGAGCTGCCGACATAATTCTCTATTGAAAGCGGGCTGCTGGAGAATGAAAAAAGAATCCTGTCTTTCAGAATCGGGTACACTGAGTTTGAGAGAACCTCGATTACTCTCTTCTCGAGTTCTTCTTTCAGCTCCTCGTACCAGCCGGATTCATACGCTCTTTTCACGATCTCGTATTCGAAGAGAGTGCTTACAATCAGGCCGGTCTTTCCTTGAGGGGCAAGGTTCTTGTCTTTGAGAACGGGGATCGAGATCTCGTAGGTACCCAGTTCGCAGAATCTGTCCAGCCAGCTCAAAACCTTCTCTTTCGAACTCTCCGACCAGTTCTCCAGAATGGACTTCATTTCGCTGCGATGAATTTCTCCCAATCCTTTCCTCGAAGGAGTATAGAAGAAGTGACCGCTGGCTATCGCTTCAAATTTTTCGGGAGGTTCATCCACCGCGATGAAGATGCTGAAAATAGAATCGGTACCGTGTTTCTTCGATATCTCGGATCTAAATTTGTTAACCATCTTTGCTGAGGTTTCGGGCAGGCCGTCTGTTTTCACAATTGAGTAAAGCTTCTTTAGGTCGGCAGCCCAAACTAGTTTCCTGTATTTGTAGGATCTTCCACCGGTATCGACAATTACTTTTCTTCCAGCATTGACCTCTGTTACTTCCCTACCTGTCTCGATTTCCCCGCCAAACTGGACTATCTTTTCTCTTACGCGTTCGGCCATAGTTCCAACTCCACCTTTTGGGTAGAAGTAATCCTGATAAAGGTAGAAGTAGCTCATGGCGAAAAAAGTCGGGGTGTTCTTGAAGAAATGCTGGTCTATTATGTCTCTCAAAGACCTATCTTCAACAATCTTCTCAAGAAATTCCTCTACGGGTATTTGGAATTTCCCGATTCTTCTGAGGGTGAGGAGGAACTTGAAGAGCCACGGCAAGTATACTTTCACAAAATATGATTTGTTGTTCTTGAAGTCCATGAAAAGAGGATTATCGACTCCATAAAGAATCTCCATGTCCTTCATAATCCTCTTTATGAATGAAATCACTCTCTCGATCTCTTCATCGCTTCCGGGATACATCTTTCTCAGAAGATCTGAATACTCCTTAAGACTCTCCTTTGAGGTCACACGTATGACAGTGTCTTCAATTCCCACCGATACGGGACTCTTGACTATTTCGATTTCTATTCCGAGTTCCCTGAGCATCGGCAGAATGATACCGGCGCTTTCAAGTGCTCTAACTCCTCCGTCAAACTGAAACCCATCCCTCCAGAAAGAGTTGATCAGGCCACCACACTTCTCGTTCTTTTCCAGCAGGAGGACTTTGGTCCCTGCTTTTGCAATATATGCGGCGCTGGTCATTCCAGCTATTCCTCCGCCAACGACTATAACGTCATAGGTCTCCATGATTGAGGCCCCCCATCCGCAGGCTTTCCTGCCAGAGTTCTTCAGCTGTTTCGGTATCAAGGGCCGGCGGGGCTGGAATCTCTTCGGTAGTCAAATTGAAGAATCTTCCACTTATGCCTTCTACATCGCGTGAAACACCCAGATAGTAAAGAGATTCAGCTGAAATCTCCGGTGAGCGGGAAAATCTGTCGACGAAATTTTTCTTGTACCATTTGTAAAATGCCCCGTTTTCTTTTCCTGTACCCGTTCTAACTGCACCGGGGTGCATAGCGTTGATTGTTACACCGCTCCCCTTGAAGTATTCGTTGAATACTATCATACTGAGAAGTTGGGCGGTCTTAGCGGAACCGTAGGCTTTGAGGCCATTGTAGTGTCTCTTCTGCCAGTTAAGGTCATCTGTCTTAATTCCCCACACAGCAAAGCGATGACCTTCTGAATTCACAAGTAATACCCGCGATTTCTCCTGTGCCTTAAGCTTGTCTCTTAAGATGTAGTTTATAACGAAAGAAGAGAGATAGTTCACGGCATATGTCATTTCAAGGCCATCGACAGTCAGTTCTTTTTGCTTAAGGAAGACTCCGGCATTGTGTATGAGGACATCTATGGGATCTTCAATCTTAGATAGCTCTTCCCCAACCCTCTTGCTGTCTTCTAGGCTGCTGAAGTCGGCTATCATGTATGAAGATTCAGCACCGAAGTCCCGTCTGAGCTCTTCGCACAGGCCTTCCGATTTCTCTTTGTTTCGGTTTATGGAAAGGATCCTTGCCCCATGGCTGGCATACTTCCTGCACGTATAGTATCCAATACCCGATGTGCCTCCGGTAACAACCACTAGGCGATCCTTGAAATCATCATTGCAAATCTTTGGATCAGACTTGTTGTTCTTCATCATCGCGCGAATGTTTGACCATTTGTATTGTTTCCAGTATTTGCGGATGGGGCTCCTGCCTCTCTCCATATGCAGCAACTACCCGAAGTGTTTTCTCATGAAACGCCTGTAAGGCTTTCTGAATGAAGGTATGTTGTCGAAGATAGTACCCCAAAGGTCATAGTAATCTCGCTGCTCGATTATCTTTCCCTCTTCACTAATAGATAGACGGCTCGCACCGTAAATCACGGAAGTCCTCGTCTTCTTGAAGAGTATCGTCATCTCCCATTCGACAAAGACCACGTTGTCTTCCTTAATGACTCTAAGAACAGCCATCTTCAGCTCTTTAGATCTCTCGGCAAGCCTTTCTGTCATTTTCTTGAATTCTTCGATCCCCCGGATTTCCTGGATCGTGTCTTTAAAGAGAATGTTGTCGTCATAGTAAGGAAGAATGTGAGACCAGTCCGGTTTCCCTTCGGTGTTGTAGGTCTTTGACCATAATTCTCTTATTTGATCCGCACTTGTTATACAAAACGTATCCACAATCACTACTCCCTAAAGCAGACAGGAGGAGAAAGCTTCCAAAATCCTGCATGTGCTTCCAGCAATTAGTTCGCAAAAAACATCTTAAGAAAATCGTATCACGGCGCCCCTTAAGAAAGTATATTTGGAGGATAACAAAATAGCAAGCTCTCGTTCCTCCTAATGAATTGTGAACAGGAAGCTTGAGAGAAGGAGTTTTCTCAATACAATACGTCCGATGAACGTCTCGCTACCGCAAACTAGAGAAACCCACTGCGGCATGATATGAGCTTCGAACGAGAGGACCAGATGCCACGAACAAGAACCCCATTTCCAGAGCGAAGGTCTTGAAATTTTCAAACTTCTCCGGCGTAACGTAATCGACGACCGGTAGGTGTTCATGAGAGGGCTGAAGGTACTGCCCAATCGTCAACATGCTGCAGCCGGCCTCAAGCAAATCGTTCATTACGGATCTAACTTCCTCTTCGTTTTCGCCCAGTCCAACCATTATTCCAGACTTGGTTACTATTGTAGAATCGATTTCCTTTACTCTTCTCAGAAGCTCAATTGAGCGGCCATAAGCCGCTCCGGGTCTGACCTTGTCGTACAAGGAAGGTACCGTTTCCACGTTGTGATTCAGCACGTCCGGATGCTCTCTGACGATTTTTTCTAGTGCCTTCCAGTTACCATTCAGATCAGAGATCAGCAGCTCGATTGTCGTATCAGGACAGTTCTTTCTCAATTCACGGACCACATCTACAAACTGAGAAGCGCCACCATCATCTAGATCGTCCCTTGTAACCGAGGTGATTACAGCGTGTCTCAGTTGAAGAATATGAACGGCGTTAGAAATGTTCTCCGGCTCCTTTGGGTCTGGAGAGCCGGGTATTCCTTTCGAAACGGCGCAGAATCGACAGCGCCTTGTGCATACGTTGCCTAGTATCATGAAGGTTGCGGTTCTGGAAGCGAAACATTCACCTACATTGGGACACCTCGCTTCTTCGCAAACGGTGTGAAGTCGTAGGCTTCGCAACATGATTTTTATGTCACTCACTTTACTTCTGTCAGCGTTAAGCTTTTCCTTAAGCCATTTTGGTTTCTCTATCACTTTGAACACTCTCCAGACATTCTCTCGAAATCTCCACGATCTTGCTTTCAAAGATAAGTGCGAACTTCTCTTTCACTCTCTCAATGATCTCACGGAAGTCTAAACTGACTATAAAATCATCCATCGAAACAACCGCATAGTCCTTTATTCCGCATGGATTTATCAGTTTGAAGTGATCTTTGTTCACCTGAACATTCAGAGCAAATCCGTGCATTGTGTACCATCTTTTTACCGCTATACCGACGGCGGCAATCTTCTCCTCTTTGACCCATACGCCCCTGTATTCCGGTTTTCTTCCTGCTTCTATACCGTAATCTTGCAACAACGTTATTACTACCTCTTCAAGAGAGTGCACGTACCAGGGAAGATTCTTCTTCCATTTTCCAAGATTCAGAATCGGATATGCAACAAGCTGACCCGGGCCGTGATAGGTTATATTACCTCCCCTGTCGGTGTCTTGGAGCGCGACCCCCAGGCGTTTGAGCTCACTCTCGTCAACCAGAAGATTCTCTCTTCCTCCCGACCTACCTATAGTCAGCACCGGTTCGTGTTCAAGAAGAATCAATATGCAGTCCGCTTTTCCAGTCATTACTTTTTCAAGCGCTCTATGCTGTATATTTAGCCCGTCAAGGTAGTTTGTGAGCCCATTAAGACTTATTGAATAGCAAGTTCGATTTTCCAAGGTCACTCAGCTCCAACCTAATCTGATTTTTCGGTAACTGAAGAAGGTAATATTCTAACCAATTCCGCATATTTCATGACTTCTTCTCGACTTAAGGGAGCGGGGCGGGTTTCTCCAGCGACCCACAACGCCACCTGATCGAAGAAATGAGGACTTCTCGGATCTTCGGATATCCCGGGCGGCAGAAACGCTCGAGAGTTGTCGATGTTCGAAAGGTCCACTACCTGAGTATAAGAATTTCCCAGCTGTGACCAGATGGTATTTGCTGAGGTTGTCGTGAGAGACGGCATGATTCTATTTGCATACGGAAGTATTGAGGGAAAACCCTCAAGATTAGCCTGATAGACCATCACTTGTGGTCTGACTTGAGAAGTGCCTTCTCGGATGTTGGCTGTTGCAGTCTCAATAACCTGATTGACCCAAACCGCGAGTTCCTCCTCGTCCGTCAACATGCCGTAGATCTCATTTTCGCTCAAGACGGAACGAAGGAGGAAAATGTTTCCCGCATGGCCTCCGCCGTATTTTGAGGCTAGAGTGGCAGTAGAAGAATCGACCCTCAAACTTCGATGCATTGTTTGGACAAGAGTCTCAGCAATATCTGCTGCCCTGCTGTTCTCAACCAGGCGATAGTCCCAATCACTGAAAACGTTTAGAAGCCTCGATGAGCTTTGAGACAACAGATTCCTTTGAAGCAAAATGCCGGCGAGATTGAGAAAGTCCCTGGCAATTGCCGAGACATTGTCTCGATGAATCTCCGAAAAGCTCTCAAAAGTGAATTCGTTCTGATTATCGAGAAGCTCGTAAAGTCTCATGCTTCTAGGGTTATGTCCGGTCCCTCCGGTGCCTATCGTTAGAGGATACGGGTACCACTCTCCGACGGGCAGGTGATTTGCACTGGCAACGAACCCCAAAGATGGATTCAAAACATGGGGAAGATCTTCAAAGGGCAAGTATCCTGTCCATTCCTCGTTACCCGTCCAGCCTATCTGGGGAAGGCCAAGTCTTCCGGAACGGATCGGGATTGCCGCAGCCGTATGGTATCCGATATTTCCCGACACGTCGGCATACACAACATGTATCCCAGGGAACATGTAATCGCTCAATCCGCCGGTGAATTCTTCCCAGTTTCTTGATCTCATCATGGATAACATGCCCGTTATCGGTGTCTTCATCTCGTCAATAGCAACGTATTTCAGTGAGAAGTTTTCTGCACGCCCTGCTCCTTTTAGAAACGAGTCTACGAGGGGACCATGAATAGTCTTACTAACTGTGATTTCAACCGGTTCTTCATCACGAACGTTAATGACCTCTGTGGTAGACTGCACAGGATACCAGACGTCTTTGAAGAGAAATTCGGATCTATCTTCACTTAGTCTCTCCTGAAAGAGGTCTCCATTGTCAGAACCGAGCGCAGTTGCACCCCAAGCGAGATATTCGTTCCAGCCAATGAGAAAGCCCGGCGAACCTGCAACGCAGATTCCTCTCACATTGTAGTTGCCACCGCTAAGATGTATTTCATACCAGAGAGAAGGAAGAGTAACGGCAATCTGCGGGTCGCTCTCAAGGAGAGGACTCCCTGTGAGAGTCTTGCTTCCCGATACCGTCCATGCATGGCTGGCCTTCAATGAGTCCCATTCAAAGCGCTCACTTGACTCACCCGGTCTTTCTTCCATAAGGCGTCGGTATGCGTCGGGGTCGGTTCGAAGGAAGTCGGATTCAGTTACAATCGCAGCTGAATTGTCTATAACGATCGGGTCTTGAGTTACGCCGCTCCGCAACCGCTGCTCGTAGTTTCGAAGGGCCGTGACTTCGTTTTGCCACGACCGATCGAATCTCTCTGATAGGCGCATCCACACAGCAATACTATCGGCAACCGTCCATGGATCCGGGACGATTCCAATCTCATCGAAGACAGGATTCAGGTTATCGAGATTAGTCTCAAGATAGTAGTTTACTCCTTCAGCATAGGCTTCGAGTATAGACTTCGTCTCACCGTCCAGATGATTGGCGATCTCTTGCGCGTGTTTGTAAAGCCCGAGCGTACGCATAAGCTTGTCCGACTCTAGCCAGTCCTTGCCGTAGATCTCTGACAGCTTTCCCGAGACTTTTCTGCGTGAGAGCTCCATTTGGAACATTCGGTCTTCTGCCGTTGCATAACCTGCTCCAAAAAAGAGCTCCGAATCCGTATCTGCATAGACGTGGGCAACTCCCCAGTAATCACGAATTATCTCTATCTGACTTGCAAACAACGTCATAGGAGAAGTTAAAAGAGCTGCAAGCATGAAGATTGTGAGTATCCAAAATCCAGTTTCTTTTCTCATGTTCACCCCCTAGATTCATCATCTAGAATGACCTTCCAATTATAGAGCACTCCATCCTCTGGATGAAATTGAGGCGAGTATCGCTCTTTTTGTGGCAGTCGAAATAGTAAAAGGGATCTCATTGTTGACTTAGCATACCTTTCCTGTGACCTTTGCAGGATTATGATGCAGGAATTCAAAGACTCATTTCATCCGTGAATTGCCTGAAAGGATTTATGACAGCGAAAGAGCTACGTGATAAATCTTCCATAGTGGAATAGGTTCATATGGGCTTTGTTGGGCAGAATAAGCGGAGAGGTTTCCCTCTCCGCTTCATCTAGTGATTCAGATCAATTGGCAGGATTAATTATTACTATTCTTCCCTCATTTACAGGAGCGATCGTTCCATGCCTTTCAACGTACTCCGCGAAGGCGTCTCTCAGGAAAGACTTTGTCACAATAGTCTTCTCCATTTCGAGGAACATTGTGAACTTGTCTCCTCCGCCCGTGAGGAAGTCGTTAGCCGTAAGGGTATAGGTCTTTTCGAGATCGAGAGGTACACCGTTGGATGTAACGGATATCAATCGCTCATACGGTGGTTTTGAAGCGTCGAATGTGTATTCAAGACCCGATACCTGTAAGAACTGACCGGCGGCGGCCGGGTAGGCCGAGATACCGTGTTCAAGGACGTCCCATATCTGCTTCCCGGTGGCCTTTACGGCAACTACGAGGTTGTCGAAGGGGAGAACGGTATATACGTCCTTTATTGTTATATCTCCCGCGGGAACACTTGCTCGAACTCCGCCTCCGTTCTGGATTGCGAAATCAGTCCCTGTCATCTCTCTCAGACTGTCGGCTATAGCGTTGGCCAGATTGGATTCTTTGAGGCGCACAGTTCCTCTTTCTCCATCGAGATCGACTTCGGTCCTTCCAATTACTGTACCGAGCCTATCGTCGAGCTGCGAGACATAACTCTCTACCACTTCAACCACTGCCTCATCCTGCGGCAGATTTTGGCTCATGAAGACGTGAGCAAAGTTGATACCGATTACCTCGCCTCTGTAGATATTTAGATTAGTCTTTGAGATCAGCTCTGCATGTTTACCTGAAGAGATTACCCAGCTTCCGTTTATCTT
>NZ_DJGL01000043.1:13062-15472 GCF_002432735.1 Mesotoga sp. UBA5847
TTATCGGTAGTACTCTGTTTCCACCGTGCAAGTGTGCAAGGGCGAAAACCAGATCTACCTGGGGAGACACTTCATCCAGGACTCTCTGCGCGGCCGAATACTGCTCTTCAAATGTTATTCCGGCAACATTTCTGGGGTGTGTATACCAGGCGCTGCTGTCATCGGTAAGCCCCACAATCGCTATCTTGAGACCCGCAATCTCCTTGATTATGTATGGCTCAAGAAAGTATGGGGATTCTCCCAGGTATAAAGTATTGGCGCCAAGGAATGGGAAATTCGCAAGCTGGCTATTTCTTTCCATAACGTTGAATGGGAAATCGAAGTCGTGGTTGCCGAGTACCATCGCATCGTAACCCATCATGTTCATTATCTTTATTACAGGTTCACCTTCGAAAAGATTGGCAACATTTGTGTTATAGGGAGCATCTCCTACGTCGAGAAGGAGAAGGTTGGGCTGCATTGCGCGTTCGGTGTTGACAAAGTATGCCATTTTCTCAACCGCTCCGACGGGATATTTCGCCCCACTGGGGAAGTATGGCTCGATGTGACCATGAATATCTGCGGTCGCCAGAATGGTGATAATCGTGAAGTCTGGGTTTTCTACGAAGTTGGAAAGGATTTGCGCAGCTTCCTCTCTTCTCAGTGGTCTGTCAAGAGAAAGCAGCTCGGCAGGTGCGTAAACTAGCTCTCTAAGTTTTGCTTCATAATCTACAGGCTCATCTACTCCGAAAAGAACCTTTGCTACAGCAAGTCCGAATTCAGCTGCGGTTATTGGTTCAAACGGCCTGTATTCTCCGTTGACCACCTCTTCCGCACGGACCTTTATAAGCCCCTCGATGTATTCCTCTCCTTCGATATCGACGATATCTTTGGCAGATGGAACAACGAAAGCCTCATCAATAACACCAAGTGGATCGGTGTAGACGAACTTCTTCTCAACCTCTTCTTCGATCTTCATCGAATGAATCGTTGACAATTTGAATGTCTTGACAATCCACTCGGCCGCGTCAGCTCTTGAAAGAGCCTCAGCTGGATAGAAATACCCATCAAATGCCTCAACTATTCCCGAGGCATGAAGTTTTTCGATCGCAGCAGAATACGGACTGCCCGCGATATCTTTGAAGGTTGCAAAGGATAGAACACAAACCAGAATCAGCGCAATCAGTACGAACTTACTCCTCAACATGCTATCCCTCCTCTTTGTAAGGTGCTGTAATAATAAAAGAAACCATAAATCTCCAAAATTGATTCCACCCACGGACCGCGAAGCAATGCTAAGAATAGTATAATGCCGCGAAACGATATATCAAGCTCAAGTTTAGTCATTCATCAGTAACTGTTTCAGCGATTATAACAGCCTTACATAACGATACTCATAACTTGTTCGAAAACTCCCATATCTCTTCTGTAATCCTTGGAATTCCAGGTATCTAATGCATTGAGATTGTGTTCTAGCAAATATCATGTGGTGTTTCAATAATGAGAATTCATCTATCCGCACAATCTCCATAAGCGGAGGCCACAGCCAAGGGGCCAAGCGGGGGTGGGGTATAGGGTATAGGGTCTGGTAAGAGCGTTAGAAGCTGTTCTTGGAAGAGCGGCTGTTTGTTCGAAAGAGCGGTTGCGAGTTGCATGTTCCAAGTTGCAAGCATAAGAGCCGCTGCGCGCTTAAGAACAAAAACCCGCTGGTCGCTGCTCAAAACAACGTTGTCCGTCAACGGTCCTCGGTCCTCGAAATGGAGCAGTTGCAAGTTCTCAGTTCCAAGTTGCAAGCTGAATAAGAACCGGTTATCCGTTCTCGGTTCACCGTTCTCCGACAAGAGCAAGACCAGTTGCAAGTTGCAAGCCCTAAAGTGAAGAAACGTCAAATGCTGTCATTCCGACAAAGCTCCTGGTCGGAATCTTGATGCTCTTGCTTCATTGCCCTAACCAAAAACGAAGAACAGATACTCGCTCTGGAAGAGATCCTTATTTGGCCTGTTTGCTTTCCCCTTCTCTCTACTCTATGAATGAATGGTTTGACAAAAGCGAAGAACAAATCCTCGCTCTGGAACGAAGAACATGTTCTCCTCGTCGGACGGAGAACCATTCAACGGTCAACCGCTTTCTTTGCTCCTGACCAACCCCCCGACCTCCGACCCCCAACCACGATTTTCCATAAGACCAGATCCTGAACAGGAGCACTTCAGCTGACAAAGTAAGTTCGTCCTGATCAGATTACTTTAATTTGCTTGCTCTTTTTGTTTGGTTTTTGACTCCTGGTGCGTAAGCTCCAGCATCACTTCCTCGCGCCAGCGAGCCTCACTTCCTGGCGAAGCCAGCCTCGCGTCTTGTTCCGCTCTTTCCTACAACCAACCTCTAGCCTCGTTTTTTGTTCTCACAACTCACAACTTGCAACTTGGAACCGATC
>NZ_DJGL01000042.1:0-21408 GCF_002432735.1 Mesotoga sp. UBA5847
TAAGGACGACTCTTCACAGCGTTCAGCGGCTCTTTTTTTTTGCTTCCTGCGCAGCAGCATCACTTCCCGACGAAGTCGGCCTCGCCTCCTGCCGAAGGCAGTCTTGCGTCCACCGATATTCTTCGGCGCTTAGCGTTTCCAGACGTTTCTCTGGGCATTGCGTCCTGGCGCCGTTCCAGTCTCCGAAAAGCATTGGACAGAGGCTTGTAGATGCTAGTATTTGTAAGTGACGAAAAGGAAATGAGAGTATGGCAGGAGTCACGGTAAGCTAAGGTTCTACAACATCGTCATGGGTTTTCTGCATCTGGTTCAAGGAATCGTAATGCATTTTATCAGCAACGACTCAGCTCTAACAATAACCAGAAACTATCTGGTATTTGACAGGGAGATTATGCGCCTCGTGCTGGCCACGGAAAACTTCTTTGATTTGAGAATGGGGCCTTTCATTGCCAGTTTTCTGTTCATGTCTGCAATAGCCCACTTCACCGTCTCCGCTTTCGGGTTCAAATGGTATTAGAGGAATCTTGCAAAGGGCATCAACTATGCCGAGATGGTATGAGTATTCTTTTAGCTCCTCGGTAATGATCTTTGCAATAGCCATGTTCTCGGGAATGCTGGATATCGTGAGCCTTATGCTTCTCTTCACCGTGAACGCCCTTATGAACCTCTTCGAACTCATGATGGAACTTCACAATCAGACAACAGAGAAAACAAATTGGACGGCCTTCATATATGGTTGTATAGCCGGAGCGGTAACATGCTTGGCCGTATTCATATACTTGTTTACTTCGCTGGGAAAGGCGAATGTGGAATTCCCCTCTTTCGTGTACGCCGTTCTCATAACATTCCTTGTCTTCTTCAACAGCTTTGCGATAAATATGTTTCTGCAATACAAGAAGATCGGACCCTGGAAGAATTATCTCTTTGGCGAGACGGTATATGTTCTGCTAAGTCTAGTTGCGAAGAGCGTTTTGGCCTGGCAGCCTTTCCGCTGGGACTCTTCGGCCGGTTTGATTACCTTGAACAAAGAAAGGCACCACACGTTTAAACAAACCCTCTCTTTCAGTGAAAGAGGAGTTGGGACTCTGTTATTCGCTTAAGAGTCGGGATTGACGCTGTATTGTTTTCGCGACTATGAAAGTCTGCAAAGGAAACGGGAATCGTTGCAAAGACTCACTTACATCACAATCACCGCTCCTCATTTCAATGGAGAGCGGGGGTATCTTAGCTGCTGTTGCGGAGGACACTTAATAAATCTTGAATTCCATAGGTCATCTTCAAAATGGAGGATCGTTCTAACCCATGTAAGCTTCTTCTCAAACCTTCAAAATCACTTCGACAAATGAACTTATAATCATTCCAAATAGTCTTATATCCGATTTATATTGTCTAGAATAAAGTGGAGGTATGTATGAAGCAGTTCCTTTCAACTATAATGATATTCTCATTGTTAGGAGTGTTTGCTATGGCCAATAGTGAAAAACCTGCGATCGATATCGATGTTCCCTCAACCCTTGAGAAAGCAACATTTGGCCTTGGGTGTTTCTGGGGCTCCGAGGCTGCCTTTGGAGGAACAAGAGGAATCTACAAAACTAGCGTCGGATACGCCGGCGGTACAAAAGAGAACCCAAGCTATTTTTCGCTGTGCGATCATACGGAGGTTGTTCAGATCGAGTTTGACCCGTCAGAGATCACTTACGAGGCCTTGCTGGAGGTTTTCTGGAGCTCACATAACGCCTACATAGACTACAAGAGACAGTACATGTCAATTATTCTCTATCATAATGCCGATCAAAGGGACGTGGCCGAAGAGTTCATTGCTTTGAAGGAAAGCGAACGTGATATGAAGTCAGCTACAGAGATATCTCAAATCGTAGAGTTCTACCGGGCAGAAGACTACCATTTGAAGTTCTATCTTCAGCGAGACCGGGGACTGCTCAACGATCTACTTGGGTTCTACGGAGACATATTCGAGTTGGATAGTTCAACTGTGGCAGCGAGACTTAACTCTCTTCTAGCAGGCAAAGGCGATAGGGATCTTATGAGGGCCGAGTACATCAGCTATGGTCTGCAAGAAGGGAATCTGCAGAAGGTCTCGAGAATGCTAGAGTAGGGCTGCCATTCAGATCGCGAGCTTCGCAAAAGACAAAACAGAAATCGGAGGTGTGTATGTCTTCTAGAAGAAATCATAAAGTCATTACAGTTATAATGCTCGTTCTCGTGTTCTTACCTGCAAATGCTCTGCTAGGAGCGTCTGAAAAAGAGTTGGCGATTCCGGTCATTGTAAACAAGGTCAGTTACGAACAACGTCTCAAGATCGACCTGGATGAGAATACAAGCTCCGGGTACACCTGGCACTACTACCTATCAGATAATGAAGCTTTTTCACTTTATTCTAAGGAAGTCTCCGGAAGTCAACCCGAAGAAACATCACCCGGAGCCAGCTCAGCAATTACATGGTTCTTCACCCCTGAATCTATTGGAAGCTCTGCAATCATCTTCAAACTCTTCAGAGAATGGGAAGGGCAGGAAAGCGCCGTAGATATCCGCGTATATAACGTTGAAGTCGAGGATACAACTCTAAACGAGTGTGTTCCTCAGTACACAATGGTGTTGAGCAGTTCATCAGGATCGGTGGAGGTGGGTAGACTTACCAGAATCTCTCTCCAGGAAAACCCGTCGACCGGATTCTCGTGGACTCCGAAAACCGATGGATCCGCCTTGAGGTACATTGGGAAGACCGTTGCAAGTGACTCGAGCAGTTCAGGCTCTATTCAAGGCTTTCCGAACTCAGTACAGACTGTGGGTTCACCGACGACCGTATTCTTTGATTTTGAAGGAATACGCAAGGGAATATCTTTGATAGAGTTCACCTACTCCCGGCCGTGGGAAAGCAACGAAGATCCCATGGTCGCATTTGCAGGTGTATCTGTTGAGTAGTATATGGAAGTGACATAAAGAGCTAACCAAGAAGAGTCCCCTTGAAGATGATAAGATAGCTTCAAGAAGACATTGTTTCAGAACAGTACTCATCAGAGCGGCCAGAAAAACGGAGAACACTTTGGCCGCCCTTTACATTGAGAGTCATAGGTTTCAGTGAATTCATCATTTTGGAGGGGAACTGGCTTGCTTAGAAAACTCTTGAACGAAAAGCTCCTTACAGTCATTAGAGGGCTCACTCTTCAGCAATCGAAGACTCTGTGCGAAATGCTGCTGGAGAACGGTTTCACCATCGTAGAAGTGAGTTTCTCCGATGAGTCGTCGTCTGAATTACTCTTTGAACTGAAGAAGTCACTTGAAGGAGTATTGCACATAGGGGCCGGCACAGTCTACAACGAGTCATCGTATTCGAAAGCCCTACGATCGAACGCAGATTTCGTACTCAGTCCGGGATTCAGCGAAGAAATCGCCAGGCTCTCGAAAAGAGATGGGATGTTGTATATACCCGGCGTCTACACATCAAGCGATGTTCAGACCGCTCTAAATGAAGGTTTTGACTTTCTGAAGCTATTTCCAGGTGATCCGATAGGTCTACAGTTGCTCAAAGCATATAGGGGACCTTTCCCCTATGTCAAATTCATGCCCTTCGGGGGAGTGACCGCAGAAAATGCTGCTCAGTACATTGAGTCAGGGGCCTCTGCGCTCGGAGTTGGCTCCTTCATAGCAAGCAAGAAGCTGTTCGAAGAAGGAAAGGAATCGGAGGTTCTGAATAGGATCAGAAGAATTCGGAAGGCAATAGATGGAATCAATTGAACTGGCAATAGATATCGGCGGAACAAAGACTCTCGTTTCCGCTTTCATAGAGGGCTCTCAGGAACCTCTTGCGAGTAAGGAGTTTCCTACATTCCCGGAATGTGGAGCAGATGATTTCTTGGCCCGTCTCAGAAGCGTGTGTGAAGGACTTACGGGGAGCGGTCAGATCAGTAGATGGGGTTTGTGCACAGCCGGTGCAGTTGATCCCGATACAGGAACACTTGTCTGGTCTCCAAATCTGGGATGGAAGAATCTCAAACTTTTTGAGAGACTAATTCCCTTTCTCGGTACTGAAGGTGTAATCGAGAATGACTGCAACGCCGCGGCCTTTGGAGAGTGGGCTATCAGGAAAGACATTCATTCGCTTATTTATGTGACGGTCAGCACAGGGATCGGAATGGGAATAGTCTTCGGAGGCGATATCTTCCGCGGAGCAAATGGCGTAGCTGGCGAAATTGGCCACACTGTAGTTGACCCGAATGGTCCTCTCTGCACTTGCGGACGCCATGGTTGCTTACAAGCGCTTTCGGGAGGAAAAGGCCTTGAAAAGATCGTCAAAGATTCACTCAATAGAGAAATAAAGACGAAGGAGATTATCGATCGGGCAAAGATGAATGAGAGATTCTTCAGTGAATTGGTGACCAGAGCTTCAAGAACGTTAGGAAGATTTCTGTGTAACCTGATAGACTCTTTCGACCCCGAGCTGCTCGTTATAGGGGGAAACCTCGGCAAGAACCCCTTCTACTTCAGCTCCATAGAAAGAACAATAAGAGATAACCATTATCAAATCCACGGAAAGAATTTTGAAGTTGAGCTCTCCGTTGCAGAACCAAGCCCTACCATCTTAGGAACTCTTTTGCTGTCAAGAAAGCTGAAGACTCACTGACTTTTTCCTTCCAGGCTACCTTCATCTAGTTCATCTCTCTCTTCACCTCAAGCCGTTGATGCCATATAGTATAATGAAAAGGAACGCAAACGTTTGCGAAAGGTTGCGATTTTCATTGATTAAGAAGATAACGATAAAGGACATAGCAAATGAATTGAACATATCGCCGTCGTCTGTATCTAGAGCGCTTTCCGATGAACCGGGAGTGAGTCCTTCTCTAAGGAAGGAGATAGTTGACGCAGCCGAAAGATTGAACTACATTCCCAATTCCTCCGCAAAATCCCTGAAGACAAGAAAGACCCAAACGGTGGGCCTCATTGTGTCGGATATCAGGAATCCATTCTTTCTGGATTTCATGAGCGGAATCGAGACCGTTCTCTTTCCCAGAGGCTACAAATTCATAGTTTGCGATATCGGCGAGGATTTCGAGAAGGAGAGAGTTTACATAAAATGGCTTCTCGAACACGGTGTCGAGGGGATACTTTCCTCGCCCTGTCAAGGAGAAGACGGAAGGAACAACTCAAAACTCTACGGAGAGGCAGTCAGGAGAAACATTCCTGTCGTCTTCTACGATAGAATTCTTGAGGGAATGGAGAGGATAAGTTCGGTAACCCTCGATAACCGACAGGCGATACTTCAGGGAGTGTTGCATCTAAAGGAAAACGGTCACAGCAAGCTCGGAATAGTCCTTCACAAAAAGGGAATCTATACAATAGAAGAGAGACGCATGGGCTTTTTGGATGCTTGCAAGATGCTGGACATTGAGATAAACAAAGACTGGATTATCGAAAATGCAGTGGACGCGGAAAGGGCTTCGCTGTCACTGGAATCTGTTCTGAAATCGGACAAGAGACCGGATGCGATCATATCCACAAACCAGTTTCTNNGGCTTCGATGACCATTCCATGAACGAACTAATCGATCCTCCCTTGACGACGATCAGACAGCCGGTTCTCGACATCGGAAGGATTGCCGCCACGATAATGCTGAGCGAAATAGACGGAACAAGAGGTGAGAAATCGAAAGTTGTGCTGAAGGCGGAACTGCTTCAAAGAAAATCTGTGTCAAAGCTCATATAGATAAGCTCGAAGAAAACATTGAAAAGAGGAGGAATGCTTAATGAAAAAGAGAAAGGTTGGAGTGATCACTTTTTCCGACGGGCGCGATTTTGTTCACAACGATCTGATCGAAATGAACAAGGGGTTTCAAGACAGGCTGGTTAAGGCCCTTGAAGCAACGGGTGAAGTGGAAGTTGTCACAGCCTCCGATATAGTCTGGAAGCCTTCGCTCGCGAAGAAGGCCGGCAAGGAACTGATGAAGGCCGAGGTTGAGGCCACGATATTCAACTACGCCATCTGGTGCTGGCCGCATCTTTCCGTGATGGCCTCGCTTTATGCACCAGGTCCTTTCCTCACCTATGGACAGATCAACCCGGCGTATCCGGGAATGGTCGGGCAGCTGGCGGCCGCCGGCGCACTGGAACAGGTTGGAATAATGCCGGAAAGGGTGTGGGGAAACCCCGAAGATTCAGATGTAATCGAGAGAGTCATGCACTTTTTGAGAGCTGCGTCGGCAGCGGCAAGACTTAAGGGCGAGAGGTATGGTATGTTCGGCGGCCGCCCTATGGGAATGTACACCGCCACCGCGAACGGTGATCAGTGGATGAAGGAGTTCGGCGTCGATGTCGAGCAGATTGACCAGTATGAGCTCGTAGTGAGAGCGGAGAAAGTGCCGAAAGACGTCACGAAAAAGGCAAGAGAATGGCTGGAAAGACTGGCGACAGTTAAGTATGACGGGAAACAGCTTACTCCCGAAAAACTCGAAAAACAGATTGCACTCTACGAAGCTGCTTTAAGCATTATCGAGGAGTACGAACTTGACTTTGTGGGCTTCAAAGGCCAGCCCGAGATGACAAACAACTATGCTACCATGGATATAGTAGAGGCCTTCCTCAACGATCCATACGACTGGCACGGTTCAAAGGAGACAATCGTTGCGGCCACCGAAACGGATATGGATGGAGCTCTGACAATGGAGATCTTCAAGCATATTGCTCAGACTCCTGTTCTATTTGCAGACGTGAGGCATTACTTCGAGGAAGAAAACCTGCTAGATCTATGTAACTCGGGCACTCACGCGACTTTTTTTGCCGGCAAATCGATGAATCCCGAAGTTAATCTCAAAAACGTAGAATTGTATCCAGAAGACTTCTACTTCCCTGCCGGAGGAGCAGCCGTAAAGCACTTCGCGGCACCTGGGCGAGTTACCCTTGCCAGGCTTGCAAGACAGAACGGCGAGTACATCATGACAATAGTACCGGGAGAGTTCGTTAAACTCTCTGAAGCCGAAGAAAAGAAGCTGTCGGAGAAGGTCCAGATCGAGTGGCCGCATGCCTATGTGAAGCTGGATACGGACATGGAAACCTTCCTGAGATACTACCCGTGCAACCACACTCACGGTGTCTACGGCGATTTTGTAGAGGAACTGGTACAGTTCTGTGATATAAAGGGTATTGATTACCAGATTCTTGCAGAGTAAACTGCATTTCAAGACATATAGTTTCTTAAGAAAGGAGCCTAATAATGTTATACATTGACGGTATTTGTGAAAAGAGCGTTGAGCTCGTTAAGCAACCTGTTTTTGCAGGAATAACAACTAACCCGACTATCCTGAAACGCGACAGACCAGGATGGGGCCTAATGGACGCAATGAAGTTTCTCTCGAAGGTCCCGGGAGAGCGTCACTTTGTTCAAGGCAGCATATCATCGACAAACTGGATACAGAAAGTGAAGGAGTTCATCAAGAAGAGTGATTTCGACCCCGAATTCTTCACCGTAAAGCTTCCTTGGGACCCGGAAAAGGCGTCGTCATTTGTTCCTGAGCTTGACGAGATTGGTGTCGGTGTTTGTGCAACGGCAGTTTACACGGTAGAGCAGTATTATGCCGCGCTCAGCATGGAAGTCGAGTATGTGGCCGTGTACTTCGACAGAATGAAGAAGGCTGGAATCGATCCGGAGGAGAGGATCACCGAAATGCTTGAGATCGGAGACTGGCACTCAAATGCCCCTCGAATAATAGCGGCAAGCATTAAGGATATCGATAGCGCAAACAAGCTTCTTTCTCTCGGGGTCCACGATCTCACTCTCCCAATAGAAATTGCGAAAGAATACATAAAGGGAAGCTTTCCTGCAGATGATCTCGATAGATTCGAGGGAGACTTCAAGTTATGAAGGATTGGCCTAAGCCGGTTCTGTGCTCTGGAGAGATCCTCTTCGATTTCATCTCTAGAGAACCGATGAAGGGCCTGGAAGGCACCACCCTGTTCGAGAAGAAACCGGGTGGCGCCCCTTTCAACATCTCTGCCGGCCTTCATAGGCTTGGAGTTCCTATGGAATTTCTTGCGAAGATCGGGATGGATGAATTTGGTAACGCACTACTCGAGTATTTGAAGTCTCTCGGAATGTCCACGGGCTACATCGTACGAGAAAGAGGCACAAAGACTCCGATAGCATTTGCTGCGCTGGATGGCGAAGGCAAACCTGAATTTCGCTTCTACTGGGACCACGCCGCCCATTTATCGCTCAAATCAGAAGAAATAAGAGAGATCGACCCTCTGAACTTTTCTCTTTTCCATTTTGGCGCGATAGTTCTCCTTGAAGAACCGTCGGCATCCACTTATATGGAACTGTTTGAAAGGTTCAGTTCAGGAGGAGTCAAGACTTCATTCGACCCCAACATTCGAAGAAGCGCAATAGAAGAACACGATTCATTCAGGGCCATAGTCAAAGAAATCATCTCCAGAGTCGATATTCTCAAGCTCAGCGACGACGACCTGCTATATATATGTGACAGCGACAGTCTGGATAAGGCCCTATCCCGACTGGAAGTCAGACCGGACACGCTCGTCTTCCTTACCCTAGGCAGCAGGGGATCTATTGTTTATCGCGGAAGGACTTCTGTAAGGAGAGAGGGGTTCAAAGTAAGAGTGGCCGAGACCACCGGTTGTGGAGATTCATTCATGGCCGCAGTAATCTCGAGGCTCTACAATATGGACCATAAAGAACTGCATAATCTTACCGAAGAAGCTCTGGGAAGCATTCTGACTTTTGCCAACGCAGAGGCTGCGATCGTCGCAACAAGATATGGCGGAGCAAGCTCGATGCCAACCGAAAGCGAAGTGAACCAGTTCCTTATGGAACGGGGTGTAGATCGTTGATCGGATTCCTCGCTATAGACATCGGTGCCTCCAGCGGCAAGGCCTTCGTCGGAAAGTACGATCGAAACAGGCTGGTTCTGGAAGAAGTACATCGCTTTTCAAACGAGCCAATTCATGTTGCCGGTTCGACTCACTGGAACCTCATTTCGCTTTACAGGAATGTAGTGGACAGCATTAAGGCTGCTTCAGTTCTGGGAATTGAGATTCGCAGCGTAGGAATCGACACCTGGGGAGTGGATTTCGGGCTGATCGACAGTTCCGGCTCGATTCAAGGTGACCCGAGACACTACAGGGACATGTTCAAGGACGATTCCATGGATTACGCAATAAAGAAGGCCGGCAAGCGATGGATCTTCGACAGAGCCCCAACACAGTTTCAGCCATTCAACACTCTCTATCAGCTTATATCTCTCAAACGCAAAAACAGCCGTCACCTGAAGAAGGCAGATACCCTTCTCCCGATGCCCTCACTGCTTACCTACTTCCTTACAGGGGAGAAGCTGACAGAGTTCACTTTCGCCACTACTACACAACTCTTCGACCCCGATCGGCATGACTGGAGCGAAGAGCTGATGAGATTTTTCGATCTACCTGAGATAATGACTCCTATTGTTGATCCTGGCGAAATCGCCGGAGAACTGCTTCCCTCAATCTCGAAAGAGCTCGATATAAAGGGCATGAAGGTCATTCTCCCCGCAAGCCACGACACGGCATCGGCCGTTTCGTCCATGGATCTTTCAGATGATTCGATGTTCGTCAGCGCCGGAACCTGGTGCCTGGAAGGGGTGTTGATCGACAAACCTTCCAGAGAAGAATATGTTATTGAAAACAACCTTGCCAACGAGGGCTGCTACGGAAGGAAGTACCGCCTGCTCAAGAATCTGACCGGTCTCTGGTTGGTTCAGGAACTACTCAGAGAGTGGAGGAAATCGGACCCTAATCTCGATCACTATGCATTGACCGAGATGGCGCAGACCGCCAGAAGCTATGAGAGAAAGATCGATATCGAATCCAAAGCCTTCAAGAAACCAAAAAACATGGAGAAGGCTATACTCTCCGAAACCAAGAGTCTCGGGATCTCTTTGCAAAACAAGGGGGAGATCGTGAGAGCCGCGATCGAAGGAATTGCTTACCAGACGGAGCAGACGAGAAAACAATTGCAGTCAATAACCGGCCGGTCAATACGGAATATCAGAATGGTAGGCGGCGGCATTCGCAACAGACTTCTCTGTCAGCTGGTGTCAGACTACACAGGGCTTCCGGTAGTTGCAGGACCGGCAGAAGGGACTGCCACAGGTAACATCATAGTGCAGATGCTGGGCCTTGGAGAACTAAGTGACCTATCGCAGGCTCACGATCTTATTCAACGCTCATTCAACTTTCAAGAATACACTCCAAAAATGCGAGACTTCATCTAAAGAAACTCTTGACTTTGGCGACGTACTGTCTTGCCTTCTCCTCTATCTCTTCCGGAGTCCCCTTAGTCAGATCGGATCCTATACCAACAGCGGCCGTGCCTGCCTTAAACCATTTGTCGATATTGTCTAGACTGACCCCTCCGGACACTACGCAGAGAGCGTCGGGGAACGGTCCTTTCAGAGACTTAACGAAAGATGGGGAAAGGACGTCGCCGGGAAAGACTTTAACCATAGAACAGCCGAGCCCTGTGGCCTTGACATACTCAGTAGGCGTCATTATCCCCGGAAGGTAAAGCGTCTCGAGAGCCCTTGACTGTATTGCAAGCTCTTCGGACAAGTGGGGACTTACCACGTATTTTGCGCCGCTCTTAACCGCTATGTTAAACTGTTCGTCAGTGATAACCGTTCCAGCTCCAACGTAAGCCCCCTTTATCTCTTCAGAGAGAATCGATATAGCCTTCGGTGCGTCTGGAACCGTGAATGTAATCTCAAGGATCTTTATGCCACCTTTAAAGCAGCTCCTTCCTATCTCTACACATCTATCGACACTATCGCTTCTTATAACAGCCATTATCTTCTCTTGCAGAATGATATTCTTCACTCCAACCCTCCATTCATAGTTTTCAAAGAACGATTCTTCCAAAAGACTTGAGAACAGTTAGCGCCCTCAACGTAATTATAGCAACCCATTCATCCCATGACTTGGCCATTTCTCCGTCATAGAAGCTCTTGGACCAGGCGGGCTTGACTTTTCCATGCGTCTGAAACTCCCTGATATAGTACTCGATATTTTCTTCAATCAGATTCTGATCGATGCAGAAAAACTCGTCAGGGGAGGACACGAAGTCAAGAGGTTTCGCCACATACTCCGTCCTCCATTCTTCTTCATCCTTGCTCACAAGAGAACATACGGCTTCAGACAGCTTTGGCATGAGCTTGGCAGCCGTTTCTTCTTCAAGCTGTCTATAGAGTCTCACAAAACAGAAAACTTCGTGAAAGGAACCGAACTCGTCTTTGCTTTCAAGATACTCGATCGCCTTTAGGATGAGCATGTCTGTATCTAGACTTGTGTACTCCCTGTATCTGTGCAGATACCCAATTAATTCAGCGGTCGGGTTTCCCCAATTCGCATCAATCGCGCACATTCCCTTTTCTTCGTCGTACTCCCACCACGGAGCGTGCGGATGGTCGTTGACGGCTTTCGGAACTGCAAACCATCCCTTCCGTTCGGGAACATATGTGTTGTCAAGGTATTCAATTGACTTTGAGATAATCCCCTTTGCGAGAGGTACCTCATCGAAATCTCGCAAATATTGAAGTGCTATACTTGTCGCCATTGGAGATGAAGCTGGTAGTCTAAAATCCGGTTCTATTCCGTTTCCAAAACCTCCATCCAAATTTTGATAACCGGCGATTTCCTCGACAACATCATTTGCCGGGCCATCCATGAAATGGTAAGCAAAGAGCCTTCTTTCCAATTCTCTTCCACTCTCGAGAATAAAGTACTGGGCTCTTCTCAAAGGTTCCTTTTCAAGATAGAGCATCTCGAATACCCCCTTTATGTCTTCATCGTTGCCGACTGTGAACTCCCAAAACTTTCACGATCTCGAAGCTTGCTCCCAAAGGGCTGACCAAAACAGATTTCTTCTCCAGAGAAATGGTGACTGCTTGTGGTCGACCAAATTGCCGAATCACTGATTAATACCAAAACGTCGAGCTTTCAATGCCTTCTCTTGATGACAGATCACCGCCAAAGTGAGTGTCTGATGCAATCGCTGCACCTGCCCAAGCTAAAGGCTCTAGATGGGCCGCCCGGTTTGAAAACAAGAAAGTCACGGTTGTAGTCGCACCCAATCTCACTTCTTGCTGACCGTGTCCTCATCTCACTCATTCTCCGTGCTCTCTATACATTCGCCGGAGGATCCTAACTCTCTCTGCATTATCCCTCTCATATTCGCGCAAGAGTGGCGGGTCACCAATCTGTCAGTCGGCTATGATCAATCAAGTCAACCAAGTTCACCTTTTCAAAAACCACTCGGCGAGATTCTCGTACAGCTCTCCTCTCCCTGGAACGGGACCTTCAAGCTCACTGTTCCAGAACACATAAGAAAGACTGTGGGCCAGAATCAACACCGGAACATCATTTGTCCAGATCCTGTACGCGCCCAGATAATAAGGAGTCCGACTTGCCCAATCAGGTTCTATAGCGGCTCTTCTCAAAATCCTAAAAATCTGCTGGTTCAGATAACCGACTTCCCATCCCGTACTCAAATCATGTTCGTATTCATTGGTCCAGGGAGCAATTTCAGGGTACTCGAAAGCCTGAACTCGAAGGTAGGCCAGCTCGTAATCCGCGCCGTTGATGTCGCGAAGAAGGGTGCCCCAATCAAGCTTTTCGACTTCAAGCTTCACCCCTATTCTATCCCAGCTTCTTCTTAGTTCCTCAAGCAATCTCGTCTCAACTCCATGATAGACTTTAATCTTCAAAGTAATGCCATTAGGATAGCCAGAATTTGCAAGAAGACTCTTCGCCCTTTCCGGATCGTATGGGAGATCCACTATCTGAGCCTCCAGTGTCTTGAAGAGTGCTGTCCTTGGATCGATAGGAATGAACGTCTTCATGGAATTTGGAATAGCTTCGAGAAGTGATTCATAGTTTAGAGACATCTTCATGGCCTGTCTTACCGCCTTCTCCGCAAGCAATTCGTTCCTGTGGTTTATCAAAACAACATGATAAGTACCGTCCGGAAAGCTTCCCGAATTGAAGGTTTCTGATGAAGATAGCCTTATAAGTGTTTCGTTCTCCTCAGGTCCGTTGAAAAGCAGATGGAGCTCACCCCTTTCGAACATCTCGATCCTGTCTGAAGGTTCCGCCACTTCAACTAGCCTGATCTCATCAAGGAGACTCTTTTCAGGCCAATTATCGAAAACGAGAGGGAACAGGTTGTCGGCATGTCCTCCGTGCCAGTTCGGATTCCTCTTGAGAACAATGTTGCCCTTCACACTCTTCTGATCAAGAAGAAACGGACCCGAAGATGCTTCTAGAGGAGGCTTGTCCATCTCATGACTTGTCTTGAGGTTTTCGGGCGCAATTCCTAGCTTGTCTTGATAAACATGTTTTGCAAGAATCCCCGTCCTCAGGGAGTTTATGAATTCAGGATATGCCGAAGTGAAACTGAAAACCGCCGATTTGCTGTCTATTATCGTCAGCCCTTCATATCTAGGATCGTTAAGTGTTTGAAATAACGGAGAACTATCGGTATTGCGCCACGCTCTAACCGAATACTCTATGTCTGCAGTGGTTATAGGAGTGCCGTCATACCAGAAAATGTCTCTCCTCAACTCGATAAACAGTCGCGTGTTCGAGTCTCTCCATTCGAACTTCTCTACGAGAGAGGGGCTCAACTCGTCACCGCTTGCCAATCTGAATAGCGGATCCTGAATCGCAAACGTTACCCAAAAATCCCCTTCTGAAAGCTCAAACCCAGGCAAGAAGCTGAAAGTAGTATCCACAGGGAGGTATATCGTACCCCCGGCAACCTCAGCGTAAGTGAACTCATCACCTGTCTCTCTTACTTTCAGAACCGCTGTGAAAGAACTTGAAACTAACACGAGTATGAGAATAGCCAGAATAAGTCTCCTCACCGCAACCTCCAGAAACTTGTGTATTACCTCCATTATATTAGATGAAGAGAATTCAGTTTTGTTCGGAACAGGCAGGGGCTTCTGAAGAACGTGCCAGCAGTTGACGTTGGGGAAAGAACCTTGAAAAATAGTTGGTGGTGGATTGTTCGTTGTTGGTAAGAGTACAAATAGCCAAAGAGAGACTCCAGAGCAAGTATCTATTCTTAGTTCCAGAGCGAGTACCTGTTCTTCGTTCTTGGTTAAGGTCAAAAAACTTGAGCTAAAATGAGCATTACATAATGGGATCTGCTCTTCGTTCTCGATTGCGAACAACACTATTAACTCCCGCTTTCTCGCGCTCTCTAATCATCTCATGGTTCTTAACCAAGAACCTGGGCGCAGCTCGGAACGATGAACCACTCTTTAAATCCTCGCTTGAGCACTCAACCTGGATCTAATCTCATCCGTCTCGTTCTCTCTCATCGTCTCGTGGTTTTTTGACTAAGACGACGATTCCGGAGGACGGTGGACCGTTGACGGACGACGGGTCCTTGTCTTCCCAGCGATCAGCGAATATCGGCTCTTCGGACGGCAGCTCTTTGACGGTTACCCTAAACCAGAAGGTTTCTGCAGTTTTTGCTTTTGACGATGAATAGTGTATATTCTACTTGTAGGACATCCTACATCACAAGAGAGGCGGTGTAGATGAAGGATATCGATCTTAACCATCATATTCATACTTCTCTTTCGGGAAAGATCCATAGCGAAATGAGAAACCTTATACTGAGCGGAGAGTTGAAGGCTGGCGAGAAGCTTCCTTCTGAACCTGACCTGGCAAGAAAGCTCGGTGTGAGCAGAAACTCTCTAAGGGAGGCGATTGGTCTTCTTCAGAAGGATGGTCTCCTCCTCAAAAGGCACGGGATCGGCACTTTTGTTACAGACAGATACCCGATCATCAAGGGTGGTATAGAAAGGCTTTCAAGCATAGCAAGTTTCATTGAATCTCAGGGCCATTCTGCAAGAAGCGAGGTCATACAGTTCGAAGAGTGTGTGTGCGATGGAAGGGCCGGCGAGCTTCTTGAACTGGAGGAAGGGAGCATAGTATATCTTCTTGAGACTGTGAAGTACGCTTCCGAGATTCCGGTTGCTGTTTGTGTTGACGTAATTCCGAGATCATTCGTTTCTCAAATAGATCCGGAGAGAATTCAGGGTTCCGTCTTTGAGGGTCTTGGAAAACACTATAATATCGACATAAGATATGCGGAGTGTGATCTCATTCCTTTCAAGTCCGACGAAGGATTGTCAAGAAAGCTGAGGATCGACGTAGGCACTTCGGTGCTCTTGCTTGAGCAAATTCATTACGACGTTCAAGATAGAAAGGTTCTGTACTCGAAGAGTTATTTGCCATCAGGAACGTTCACTTTCAAGCTCATCAGAAGACGTTAATACATTAGCTCAACAGGAGGTATGGCGAAATGAGGAAGCTCGTACTTGCAATCGTTCTCTTACTGGGTGTCGTTCTTTCGGCTACTACGCTCGAAGTTCTGTGGATGGGATGGCCGCAAGATCAGGTTATGCAGGTGATCAACGAGTTCAAAGCCGAGAATCCGGGAATCGATGTGGACATTCAGCTCGTTCCTTTTGGCCAGCTGTTTCAGACAATTGAAGTCCGTTTGGCCGCCGGAGACGGTACTCCCGACGTTTACATCGTAGACGGACCCAATACCGCTTCTTACGCGGCAAGAGGTTATCTTCTCCCTCTCGACGAGCACTTTTCCGAAGAAGAGATGGCAGCCTGGTTCGATGCCTCCATAGAAGAGGGCAGTTATCATGGAACATTCTACTCCGTACCTTACGGAACTTCTTCCGCAGGTCTCTTCTATAACAAGGCCATCTTTGAAGAATATGGTATCCCCTTTCCTCCGGAGAGTCTTGAAGAGAGGCTGACGTGGGAAGAGGTTGCTGAAATTGCCAAGCAGCTTACGAAGGACACGAACGGAGACGGCATAACAGATATCTGGGGCCTGGTAATTGAGCAGATAGACAGACCCTATCTTATCTTCCCTATGGTTCAGTCTCTCGGTGCATCAGTACTCTCTGACGATGGTTTTGTCTCACAGGGATACATCACTTCAGATGCTTTTGTGGAAGGCTCGACGTTCTACTGGAAGCTGTTTAATGAATGGAAGGTAAGCCCTCAAGGTCTAAGTGACTCGGCTATCTCACGAGAGTATTTCGGAACCGGAAGAGCAGCAATGATGCTGGGGAATGAGTGGAACATAAGAAGAATGCTCCAATATCCCGATCTAGATTACGGACTCTCCCCCTTCCCATACTTCGATGGCGGAGTTGCGGTAACTCCTACGGGCAGCTGGCATGTCGGAATCAACTCTAAGACGAAGAAGCTCGATGCCGCCCTTGCTTTCACGAAGTTCATAACTGGTAAAGACGCCGTGATTACATGGCACAATCTAAACGGAATAGCGCCTGCTAGATCCGATGTTTACGAAGCACTCCCCCAGGTATTCGACAACCCCATGTGGCAGCTGTTTATTGCTGAGATGGAGACAACGGCAGTTCCGAGGCCGCGAACACCGGGTTATTCTCAGTATGAGCTCATGCTCAGAGAGGCATTCAACTCAATTCATTATGGTGCCGATCCGAGAAGCACGCTTGAGGAAGTCGCGGCAAGAATAGATAGAGAGCTTAGAAGATACAGATAATCGATTTTGGGATCGTACTTGACCTTAGGGTATTTCGGATGGTGTGCTGATGTTTCGAAACAATAAAGTGGCGTGGCTTTTCGTTCTCCCCGCGCTCGCGTTCTTAGTCGTTTTCAAAATCTGGCCTATTGGCGTTTCAGTTATTGAGAGCCTCACCACGACTAGTTTCACAGGGGTAAAGTCATTCGTGGGATTCGAAAACTACGAATATCTCTTCAAGTACGATCCCGTTTTTTGGAAATCGTTTTCCGTTACCCTAATCTACTCGATAGTTGTCAACCCGCTGATCGTGCTGACATCGTTATTAATGGCGCTGCTTCTTAACTCAAGCCATTTCTTCACCAAGTTTTTCAGAACAGTTTTCTTCTTGCCTGCGGCGATTTCATTCGCGGTCGTTTCGGTGATCTGGATGGTTATGCTTGATCCCTACAACGGACTGGCCAACAGCTTCTTAACCATGTTTGGCTTCAAACCCCAGCCCTTCTTCGCCTCTCCGAATCAGGCTCTTTGGGGGCTTGTCCTGCTGAACGTATGGAGAAGTTCCGGTTACTGGATGATGTACTTTCTTGCTGGACTGCAGAACATTCCGGAGACATTGTACGAAGCGGCTGACATCGACGGAGCTTCTACATTCAGGAAGACGTTCAGGATAACTCTCCCATTGCTAACGAGAACCATATCGTTCGTTCTCGTTGCAAATACCGCTTTCAACTTCCTGAGCTTCGCGCCGGTATATATAATAACCAAGGGTGGCCCCATGGGTTCGACCAACCTTCTCATGTACGAATCCTACAAGAGCGCCTTCGTCAATCTCGACATGGGAAGGGCCTCGGCCATTACCACGATCTTGCTTGGTATTATCCTTCTATTCAGTTTTTTCGAGCTGCGATTCACCAGGGCTCGATTCGAGTATTGAGGTGGAATCATGAAGAAAAGAAGTCCGTGGAAAACTCTAGTTCTATTCGCCATTCTAGGCATAATAAGCCTCTTCTTCCTAATCCCGCTTATATGGGTAATCGCATCTGCGTTGAGGCCGGCCAGCCCACTCTATGAATATGCAAACCCCCTCACCTGGAGAACTTTCGTTCCTACTAATCCTACGTTAGAGAACTTTGTTCACATATTCGTAAACCTGAACTTTGGCAGGGCCCTTATGAACAGTCTTCTCGTCTCAGTCTCAACGATTCTCCTAACAATTCTTGTGGCCTCAATGGCAGGATTCGCGCTCGCTAAATTCGAGTTCAGGGGCAAGGCGGCCCTTTTCACAATAGTCCTGATAACCTTCATGGTTCCCTTCGAATCGATTGTCATACCCCTCTATATCCTCATTAAGCAGCTGCGGATAGACAACACTTACTGGGCCCTGATCCTTCCCGGTGTCGCCAACGGCCTCGCCATCTTCCTGTTCAGGCAGTTCTTCTCCGAAGTGCCTTCAGAGATAATGGAAGCGGCAAGGATTGACGGTGCCTCCTGGTTCAGGATCTACTGGAAGATAGCTATTCCATTGAGCGTACCGGCAATAGTGACCGTGATTGTTATGGTATTCATGTTCCAGTGGAACTCATTGTTCTGGCCTCTTGTAGCAACCCATTCAAGCAGATTCGAAGTTGTGCAGGTAGCCATAGCGGCACACAGATCAACAGAAAACACCAGCTGGGCGAACTTATTCAGCTCGGCCATCGCCGGAAGCCTTCCGCCGGTCATTCTCTTCCTCTTCCTCCAGAAGTATTTCGTTCGGGGGATAAGCGGAACTGGATTGAAAGGATGATTATATGGACACTTCAAAAAAGGCAAAGAATCACTTGCAGATTTCTGCCAGCTCTCTCCCGGAGACAGCTCTTCTACCGGGCGATCCGGCTAGAGTCTATGAGATAGGAGAGTACTTGAGCGATGTCGAAGAGGTTGGAAACAACAGGGATTACACAACGATTACCGGCAAATACAAGGAACTGCCGATCACAGTATGTTCAAGCGGAATCGGAGGCCCTTCGACTGAGATCGCCGTAGTTGAACTCAACAAACTTGGAGTGAATACGATAATTCGCGTTGGAACCTCCGGAGGATTGGCGCCTGATGTGAAGCCCGGCGATCTTATGGTTATTTCAAGCTGCATAAGATACTCCGGAACTTCAAACCTCTTCATCCCGGAGAATTTCCCGGCTGTGGCGGATTATCTACTGCTCATGGCACTGGTTTCTGCCTGCGATGATTCCGGTGTAAACTACCACGTAGGCATGGGGCTTTCACTGGATTCCTTCTATGCAACGAAGCCCGCTCTTCTGAGAGAAAACTTCCCATCTATGATATACGGAAAGCTGGAAGAATGGATCGCCGCCGGTGCTCTTCAGCTCGATATGGAAGCGGCGACTTTATACGTTCTTTCTTCTCTCCTGAAGATCAAGGCCGTGACTATCTGCACTGCCGGATCGAACATACCGAAAGGGGAGAGGCCGGACCCGCATCCTTCAAATGAGAATGCGATTAGGGCAGCATGCGAGGGGGCTTTGAAGTACAACAACTGGCACGAAATCTCAATCAGGCGGGGAAAGGACTTCACTCTCCCCCCGATTGCCGATCAGGGGTGAAGAACTGTGAGTGAGAGACTGACAGGAAAAACGGCACTGATTTTCGGGGCCGGGAGAGTCGGAGGCTCGGCCGCCAGAGCCTTTGTAAACGAGGGCGCGAAGGTCATTATACTGGATAGAGACGAAGATAAGCTTGAAACGCTTAAGGAAGAGCTCGAGCAAACGAAAAGAGGATTCTGCTCGACGATATGCGCAAACATAGACAATCAAAAAGATGTGGACGAGATCTCCAATCTGATTGAAGAGAATACATGGAAGGTAGACATTCTTCTTAACTGCCCCGCTTACATATTCAGGGCGCCTTTTCTAAACCACCCAATTGATGAGATTGATCGACAGTGGCATATAAACGTGAGGATAGTGTTCATGGTAAGTCAGGCAGTAGCAAAGATGATGGCAAAGAACGGTGGTGGAAAGATTATCAATCTGGCCTCGGTCGGAGGGCTCTTTCCAGAGAAAGAACATGCCGGCCACTGTGCTGCCAAGGCGGGAATAATAGCTATTTCGAGGGTGATGGCCCTTGAACTCGCTTCACTGAACATTCAAGTGAACGTAATTGCACCCGGCCCAACTGAGACCATCCCTTTTTCGTCACCTTTCTATTCACAGCATCCAGAAGTTTTGAAAAGAATTGAAGAAAGAACCCCTGCCGGAAGAATAGGACATCCAGAAGACCACACCGGCCTCATGGTATTTCTTGCATCGGAGGAATCAAACTGGATAACTGGCCAGGTTATACTTTCAGACGGAGGACTGGGTTTAGTTTAGAGTTGGAAGGATTTGACAAATCAAAACGCCCCGGATCGATTCCGGGGCATCTTTATCTTAATCTGAAAGACCTAGAAGTGTTGAAGCACAAATGGCGTAGTCTTTGGAAGATCTTGACCACTGTAGCTGTTCGTCGCCTTCACTCTGCCGAACTCGATCATCTCCCTGAAATCACTCTTTCCACCAACAACAGAGGATAAGGTCGCAATATCACATTCGAGATCATAAGAATCGGAACGAGAGAAGCAGAGCTCGCCATCCTTCATACACATTTCGAAGACACCGTTGTTCCACGAAGCCTGTTTATCACTTATCTTTATGCCGACCCGCATGTCTGGTGCGTTTATCTTCAGACCATTTAGCAACTCCAGATCGACGATCCGGATCATGGTTCTCAAAATGATATTCATCTCCGAGGGCCTATCGTTTAGATATGGCCAGAGAACAAAATCCGGAGGAAGATATGCGTGAACATGACATATTTGAAGAGAGAGTCCCTTCAAGAAACGGAACATTGCATGTCTGGTGACTATATCATCCGCGAGGAACATCGTAACTACAAACTTCGGCGATCTGTCCTTGTCAAAGTTGTCGTACAGAAAAACATAGCGAAGCATCCCTGTGGTCTTTCCATCTTTCTTGAATTTCACGAATTTCTTCGAAACATCCTCATCGGTTCTAAACTCGAAATCATTCTTCCACATTTCGGCGTCTCTCAGAATCATAGTGTAATGACTGCTTGCATAATCGTTATAGAACTCTCTAATCTCGCTGTCTGCATCTTCCATCTCTTCAATATTCACTTCGCAATCCAGCTCAGGAACGTTAATCATACCCGGAGAGAATTTAACCCCGAGCATCGAATCAAACTCCTCCCATCCCAGCTTTCTGTAGAAGCCGGCATTGAAAGGGTATAGTAGCGAGACTGCCTGCTTCTTCTCCCTCATAGTCTCCAGTGATCTTTCCATAAGGAACTTGACGGCTCCCTTGCCCCTGTATAGAGGACTTGTGCAGACATTTCCTACTCCCCCCATAGAGATGACCGACTGTCTTAGCCTCATCTTCAAAGAGAAGAGCAAATACTCTGCCGCAAGAATCGACTCGTCGTAAGCCCCAATAGGGTCTCTTAGATCGTCATCGAAGACTTCACTTGCATGTTTCGACGCAGATCTCATCCAGCCGCCAGGAATCCCAAAAGAAAACCTCATAAGATCGAGATAGTCCTTCACACTTTCGATCCTTCTATACTCAAACATCCTCTCACCCTCTCCGGAAGTAGTGTAAAAATAATAGCATATCGCGGGTAGCAGATAGCGGGCTGGAAAGAGCGAATATCAGTTGCAGGATGCAAGTTTAAGAAAAAAAGACCGGGGTCGGGGGTTGCAGGTTAGAGGTTGGAAAGAGCGGAATAATATGCAAGGCTGGCTTCGCCAGG
>NZ_DJGL01000042.1:21504-21717 GCF_002432735.1 Mesotoga sp. UBA5847
AAAAAGAGCAAGCAAATTAAAGTAATCTGATCAGGACGAACTTACTTTGTCATCCTGAAGAGCTCCTGTTCAGGATCTGGGCTTTGGAGGAACCGGGGTCGGGGATGGCAGGTTGGGGGTTGGAAAGAGCAAAGAAAGCGGTTCACCGTTGAATGGTTCTCCGTTCGACAAGGAAAAAACCTGTTCTTCCATAGCGAGGATCTGTTCTTCGTT
>NZ_DJGL01000042.1:21771-21951 GCF_002432735.1 Mesotoga sp. UBA5847
CTGTTCTTCGTTCTTGGTTAGGGCCATTGAAGTAAGAGCATCAAGATTTCGACCAGGAGCTTTGTCGGAATGACGGAATCTTTCCTTTTCGGAATAATCATTCGCTTTCATCCCGAACTTGTTTCGGGATCTCGGTTTTGATCTTGTCGAAGGTCCGCTCATGATCTTGAACGGTCAACG